>DASWGF010000142.1:0-2415 GCA_036393875.1 Candidatus Dormiibacterota bacterium | reverse complement strand
CGCGAGATCATCCCGGTGCCGCTGCCCAACGGCCAGATGTTCACCAAAGACGATGGCCCGCGGCCCGGTACGACCATGGAAGTCCTGGCGACCCTCAAGCCGGCGTTCCGTGAGGACGGCACTGTGACGGCGGGCAACTCGTGCCCCCTCAACGACGGCGCCGCCGCCGTGGTGGTGATGTCCGAGCGCCGGGCCAAGGAGCTGGGCATCCAGCCGCTCGCGCGCGTGGTCTCGACCGGGATGACCGCGCTGGAGCCGGAGTTCATGGGCCTGGGGCCGATCGAAGCCTCGAAGCAGGCTCTCAAGCGCGCGAAGATGACCATCGACGACATCGACATCGTCGAGATCAACGAGGCCTTCGCCGCGCAGGTCATCCCGTCCGCCCGGGGAATCGGCGTCGATCCGTTCAGCGACAAGCTCAATCCGCACGGCGGGGCAATCGCGCTGGGCCACCCGTTCGGCATGACCGGCGCCCGCATCCTCTGCACGCTGCTCAACGGCCTGCGCGAAAAGGACAAGACCTATGGGCTGGAGACCATGTGCGTGGGCGGTGGCCAGGGCATGGCGATGATCGTGGAGCGCCTGAACTAGACGGACAGCAGTGGGCGGGTCGGGCTAGACCTTGACGGGGTCCGGGGTTGCCTTCAGGAGTCCCTCGAGGACCCGCCCCAGCAGCTTTCTCAGCGCCACCCGCTCCTCCAGGCTGAAGTCGGCGAGGATCTCGTCTTCGAGGGATTCACGCGCCTTCTCCGCGCGTTCGACTGCCACCCGACCCGCGGCCGTCAGCTCGACGAGGTGACGGCGCCGGTCGTTGGCGTCGCGCCGGCGGATCGAGAACCCGGCCGCTTCCAGCTCGTTGAGGAGCAGCACGACGCCGTTGGCGTCGACCAGTAGGGCCTTTTCCAGCTCCTGCTGGGAGACGCCGCCGTGGTCCCGAACGTAACCCAGGAGCATGAACTGCTTGAGGCGCATGCCCAGGATCTCTTCCGTCGTCCGCCGGTGGAGCGCCTTGGAGATCTGCGTGAGCAACGCTACCAGCCCCGTATCGGCACCCTTCTCCATGTTGTCCATCTCCGATCCTACCACTAGATGAGAATCATTCCCACTTCTCAGATAATCCATGCAATAAGGATCATAATGCTCCTGTTATAGTGATCGTCACGTAGGCAGGTTCGTCAGCGGAGGCATTATGAAAATCCACACATCAGCGATTCAACCCCCGGCCAGCGAGCGAAGGCGCTGGCTCGCCCTCGTCGTTGTCTGTTTCGGCCAGCTCATGATCGTCCTCGACTCGACGATCGTGAACGTTGCGCTGCCGTCGATCCAGCGCGACCTCCACTTCAGCCAGGCCGACCTCACGTGGGTCGTCAATGCGTACCTCATCACCTACGGAAGCCTGCTGCTCCTGGCCGGCCGTGCGGGCGACCTGGTCGGACGCAAGAGGGTCTTTCTCGCCGGCGTGGCGGTTTTCACGGCCGCTTCGGTGCTGAGCGGTTTTGCCTACGACCCCACGGTCCTGGTGGTCGCGCGCTTCCTTCAGGGCGCCGGCGGGGCGCTCTCAGCGGGGGTCATCCTCGCCCTCATCATCACCGGCTTCCCCAAGCCGGTTGAGCGCGCGCAGGCGATGAGCGTTTTCACGTTCGTCCTGGCGGGCGGCGGCTCGCTCGGGCTGCTCGCCGGCGGGCTGCTGACTCAATCGATCAACTGGCACTGGATCTTCTTCATCAACTTGCCCATCGGCGTGGCGACCTTTGTCGCGGGCGCCGCCTTGATCGACGAGACGGCGGGCGCCGGCCTCCGCCAGAGGGTGGATGTTGCCGGCTCCATCCTGGTCACCGCAGCGATGGTGCTCGGGGTGTACGCGATCGTGACCGCCGCCCAATTTGGCTGGGCCTCAGCTCACACCCTCGGATTTGGTGGGGCGGCCATGGGCCTCCTCGCGGCGTTCCTCGTACTCGAGTCGCACATCGAGAATCCGATCCTGCCGCTGCGCATCCTGCGGCTGCGGAGCCTCACGGGCGCGAGCGCGGCGCGCGCGCTGCTCGCCACCGGAATGTTCGCGACCTTCTTCATGGGCGCGCTCTACCTGCAGCACGTCAAGGGCTACAACTCATTGGGCACCGGGCTCGCATTCTTGCCGTCAACCCTGATGCTCGGGGTGCTTTCGACCGGGATCACTGCCAGGCTGATGCGCAGCTTCGGTCCTCGGGCGATGCTCATTCCCGGCCTGGCCACCATCACGATCGCGCTGGCTCTGCTCGCCACCGCCGACGTGAACACCGGCTACTTCCCCGGCATTTTCGGAGGCTATCTCCTGTTCGGGATCGGAGCCGGCATGTCGTTCATGCCGCTCATGACGATCATGATGGCCGAGGTCCCCATGGCCGATGCCGGCGTTGCCTCCGGCGTGGCCAA
>DASWGF010000141.1:0-14859 GCA_036393875.1 Candidatus Dormiibacterota bacterium | reverse complement strand
GCCAGGCCGATTTCCTCTGGATCGTTCTTGCCGGCGTTCGCAGTGATCACGCCTTTGCGTTCGAACATCCAGCCGACCGAGTTCGTCTCGCCGAGGTTGCCGCCGAACTTGGAGAAGCGGTGCCTGATCGACGCGGACGTGCGATTGCGGTTGTCGGTGAAGGCATCGACCATGACGGCCACCCCGGCCGGGCCATAGCCCTCGTAGCGGATCTCTTCGAGCTTGTCGCCCGCCAGCTCGCCCGTGCCCCGCTTGATCGCGTTCTGGATGCGGTCGGTCGGCATGTTGATCTCGCGCGCCTTCTGCATCGCGAGCCGCAGCCGGAAGTTGCCCTCGGGGTTGCCTCCCCCCTCCTTGGCCGCGATCGTGATCTCACGGCTGGCGCGCGTGAAGGCCTGGCCGCGCTTGTGATCGACGATGGCCTTCTTGTGCTTGATGCCGGCCCACTTCGAATGGCCTGACAAGTTAGAGATGACCTCCGAACATGCTTTCGATGATTTTAGTTCACTTCAGGAGCACATGCCGCCGGCGAGCCGAGATCACGTCACCCGCCGCGGCCATAGCGGTGGGCTCGACCTTCTCGCCATTCTTGCGGACTCCACCCTGCTCCGCGAGTCGTCTCGCCTCGCCTCGAGTGGTGGCGATGCCAGTAGCGACTAGCAAGCTGACGATGTCAGCCGGTCCCTCGATCCTGTGTTCCTCTTTCTGACTCGGGATCTCCTTGCGTACGAACTGGCTCACGAAATGTGCTTCGGCTCGTGCCGCCGCCTCCTCACCATGCAGTCGTTTGACCAGCTGGCGCGCCAGCGCCGCTTTGGCGTCGCGCGGCTTCATCGCGAGTACTCTCTCGATCTCATCGACGGGTAGGCTCGAGACAAGACGCAGGTACTTCTCGGTCAGCTTGTCTGGGATCGACATCGTCTTGCCGTAGATCTCTTCCGGCGGCTCGGTCAGGCCGATGTAGTTGCCGAGCGACTTCCCCATCTTCATCGAGCCGTCGGTGCCTTCGAGCAGGGGGAAGACGGCGATGTCCTGCGGCTCCTGCCCGTATGCCTTCTGGATCTCGCGGCCGAACAGCAGGTTGAACAGCTGGTCGGTGCCGCCTATCTCGACATCCGCCTGGATCGCGACCGAGTCATAAGCCTGGTTGAACGGGTACAGGATCTCGTGAGCGCCGATTGGCGTACCCGCCTTGAGGCGATCGGCAAAGTCCTCGCGCTGTAGGACCTGCTGCAGCGTGGCCTTGCCGAGCAGGCGCAGCACGTCCGCGCCTGTCATCTCGCCGAGCCATTCGGAGTTGCGGCGCACCTCGAGCCTCTCGCGGTCCAGCACGACGTGGATCTGCTCGAGGTAGGTGCGCGCCGCGGCGTCGACCTGCTCGCGCGTCAGGATCGGTCGGGTTTCTGACCGCCCGCTCGGATCGCCGATCATCGCCGTGAAGTCCCCGACGATGAGAACGACCGTGTGACCGTCGTCTTGAAACTCTCGCAACACGTCGAGCGGGACGAGATGGCCGACGTGGAGGTCAGGCGCGGTCGGGTCGAGGCCGAGCTTGACGCGCAGCGACTCACCGCGCTCCAGGCGCGACCGCAGGTGCTCTTCCACGTGGATCTCGACCGCCCGCTTTCGCAGACGCTCGAACAGTGCCCCGCTCATGCCCTTAGGGGTTGACGGGGCCTGGGCCGAAGTAGATCTGCGGGTCGGCCGGCAGCACCGGCTGGAAGACCGAGACAATCGGCTTCCCGAACGCCCTCACGAGCGGCACCGCGACATGCGAGCCGTTGACGGCGTCGCGGATGCTCTGCTGCGTCGCGTCGAGCTGTGTGCCCCCGAACGGATTGCCGGCAGCCTGGAGCTCGTACGTGACCAGGACGGAGAGGAGCAGCCCGGTGAGCACTCCGACGATCACGCCGGACACCCGGTTGAACATGACCGCCTGGAGCTGGATCTGGCTGTTCGCAAGCTGCGCCGCACCATCGATGACGATGATGACGGCGAAAAGGATCCCGAAGAAACCGTAGATGCGCGCGTCGGCGGTCCCGTAGCTCGACGACTGCTGCAGGATTCCGCCCGCCTGCAGGCCCATGTTGGTGGCGGCGATGCAGGCGAGGTAGAGGGAAACCAATCCGATCAGGCGCCGCATCACCCCGGTGAAGTAACCGAGGGCGGCATAGACGAGGATCAGCACGATCGGGATCGCGTCAACCCAGGTCACTTAGCGGTTCTCACTCTCTGAACCTGGCGCTGTGCTTCTTCTCCAACGCGAGCTTGATCTCCCCCATCACGTTGTCCACTTCGGCGTCCGTCAGGGTGCGCTCGGGGCTCCGGAAAGTCAAGGCGAAGGCGACGCTCTTGGATCCGTCGGGAACCTGAGCACCTCGGTACTCGTCGAATGGCCGGCTCTTCTCGAGGATGTCCCGGCCCGCCTCCTTGATGGCGGCCAGCAAGGCTCCGGCGGCGACGTGCTCCTCGACCACGACCGCGAGATCGCGCTCGATCGCCGGGAAGCGAGGCAGTGGCTGCGCCCGCGCGGCGCCCGCCGCGGCGAGCACGGGCTCGAGGTCGATCTCCATGGCCACCATCCGGCCTTCCAGGCCGGCCCCTCTGACGACGCTTGGATGGATCTCGCCGAGGTAGCCGAGCTGGCGTGCATCCAGGAAGACGGCTGCGCAGCGACCAGGATGAAAGAGCTCGGCCGCCGCGCGCTGGAACGTGCAGGCGGGCGCGCCCAGCTCGCGGATGCAAGCGTCGAGGACTGACTTCATCGCGTAAAACGCCTCGCGACCCGATTCGGCGGTGCTTCCGGCGTCTGCCACGACGCCCAATCGCTGCGGTTCTTCAGGCTGCTCCGTGGTCTTGTCGCCGACGCGCGCGAGGAACACGGCCGCGATCTCGTACACCTTGACGTCGGTACGGCCTCGATCGCGGTTGAGCGCGACGACGTTGACGAGCGATGGCAGCAACGACGTTCGCAGCGTGTCCATGTCATCGCTCAACGCATTCGAGACACGCAATGCTCGCGCCGCGACACGCAACTGTTCGAGCATGCGGCCGGACACGAGCGCGGGATTCCACGTCTCGGTGAATCCCGCCCCCGCGAGGACCTCGCGTGCCGCGTCGAGTCGCCGGCCAAGGCTCGGGATCGAAGGCGTCCACCGGTCGCGCCGGCGCCCTGGCAGCGTGGGCGGAACGCGGTCGTATCCCCAGACCCGCCCGACCTCTTCGACCAGGTCCTCCGGAATGCTGACGTCGAGCCGGAATACGGGTGGCAGCACGTCCCATTCCCCATCGCCGAGGATCCGGACGTGGAAACCGAGGCGGATGAGGATGGCCTCTGCGTCCTCCAGCGGGACGTGTATGCCCAGCACCTCGTCCACCAGCCACGGCTTGAGGCGGATGCGCACCGGCTCCTGGGGTCGCGGATAGACGTCCGCCCATTCGCGGTGCACGGCCCCGCCTGCGAGCTCGGCGATCAGGGCCGCAGCCCTTCTGGCGCCCGCGAGGGCGAGCTCTGCGGGCAGGCCCTTCTCGAAGCGGGCCGAGGCTTCGGTACGCAGCCCGAACGCCCGCGCCGTCTGGCGGACGTTCGGGCCGTTGAACGTCGCCGCCTCGAGGAGCACGTCGGTGGTGGCGTCGGTGACCGCGGTTTCCTCGCCGCCGATGACGCCCGCGATCGCGACTGGTTTGTCCGCGTCCGCGATGACGAGCATCTCCGGGGTCAGCTCACGCTCCACGCCGTCGAGGCACAGCAGCTTCTCGCCCGCCCGCGCACGCCGCACGTGCACCTCCCCTCCGGAGAGCTTGGCCCGATCAAACGCGTGCAGAGGCTGCGCGTACTCGAGGAGGACGTAGTTGGTGATGTCGACGATGTTGTTGATCGGCCGCACGCCGCATGCGCGCAGCCGGCGCTGGACCCAATCCGGGCTCTTACCCACCTTGACCCCCGTGATGACCCCGCCGATGTAGCGGCTGCAAAGGTCACTGTCATCGATCGAGACCTTGACCATGTCGCGGCCCGCAGGCTCAGCCTTGCCGGTGAACGCGGGCATGAAGTCGACCTTCATCGGCTTGTCGAGGCCCGCTGCGAGCTCGCGAGCCACGCCCAGGTGGCCCATGCAGTCGGGCCGGTTGGACGTGACCTCGACGTCCATGGTGGCCTGGCTCGGGATGACGGAGGTCAACGGGTCGCCCGGCTTGCCCGAGTCAAGGATGAGGATGCCGGAGTGGTCGTCACCAAGAAGGAGCTCCTCGGCGGAGCACAGCATCCCCTTGGCGCTGTAGCCCGCGATGTTCAGGTCCTTCACGACCTTGCCGTTGGGCACGGTCGTACCTGGCAGCGCCACCGGCACCAGGGAGCCGGGCACTGCGTTGTCGGCGCCCGCGATGATCTGCTCGGTGCGGCCGCCAAGGTCGACCTGGTGGACCCAGAGCGGATTGCGCGACTTCGGGTGTTTTTTCTGCTCGACGATCCGGCCCACGATGATCTGGGACAGGTCGATGACGGTCAGCGACTCGACCTCGATGCCGAGCCGCGTGAGCACGTCCGCTGCCTCTTTCGGCGCCACGCCGTCGAGGTCCACGAAGTCCCCCAGCCATTCGTACGAGATTTTCATGGCGTCTAAAACTGCTCGAGGAAGCGGAGGTCGGATTCGTAGAACAGGCGGATGTCGTCGACGTCGTGCTTGAGCATTGCCATCCTCTCGATCCCGAATCCCCACGCGTACCCATTCCACTTCTCGGGATCGATGCCGCCGTTGCGCAGGACCTGAGGATGGACCATCCCGCAGCCGCCGACCTCGAGCCACCCTTTGTGCCGGCAGCTCTTGCAGCCCGCGCCCGCGCAGATGCCGCACGTCACGTCGAACTCGAAGCTGGGCTCGGTGAACGGGAAGTAGCTCGGGCGAACTCGGACCTTGCGCTCTTCGCCGTACAGCGACTGGATCATGTACAGGAGCGTGCCCTTCATGTCGCCGACGGTGAGGGCCTTGTCGACGGCCAGGCCCTCGACCTGGCTGAAGTACGGCAGGCGGGTCGCCTCGGGCGCGTCGCGCCGGTAGCAGCGACCGGGCGTGATGATGTAGATCGGCGGCTCCTTGATGCGCTGCATGGCCCGGATCTGCACCGGCGACGTATGCGCCCTGAGCAAGAGGTCCGGGGTGAAGTAGAAGGAGTCCCAGTTCTCGCGCGCCGGATGGCCGGGCGGGATGTTGAGGGCCTCGAAGTTGTACCACTCGGTCTCGACCTCCGGGCCGAGCTCGACGTTGTAGCCCAGCGTTTCGAGCACCGTCTCGATCTGGCGCTGCACCTGGGTGAGCACGTGGATGTAGCCGCGACCGATCGGCGGGCCTGGAAACGTGATGTCGATCGCCTCCGTCTCGGCGATGTCCGCCAATCGCGCCTCATCGAGCTCGTGACGCTTGGCCGCCAGCGCAGCCTCGATGACGCGCTTGGCCTCGTTGGCCGCCTGGCCGAGAGCAGCGCGCTCCTCCGGCGGCAGCTTGCCGATGTCAGACAGCAGGCTGCTGATGCGCCCGTTCTTGCGGCGGAGGTAGTCGACCTCGATCGCCGCCAGCTCGTTCTCGGTCTGCGCGCGCGCGACGGCTGCCAGCGCCTCTCGAGTGAGCTCCTGCGGATCACTCATGCCGCCCGCCTCCGCCTGATCTCGAAGAGGATCAGCGCCGCCGCGGCCGCGACGTTCAGGGACTCGACGCCTTGGCTCAGCTGCACGGTGACCAGCTTGAGGTCGGATCGAGAGAGGCCGTGCGCTTCACTGCCGAGCACGATCATGCCGGCATTCTCGATTGGCGCCTCGGCCAACGGTTCGCCGCCCGAGGCGGCCGCGCCGTAACCATGCAGGCCTTCGAGATCGGTCCACCCCGCCCGCGCGACCGTGAGCCGAAAGACGTTGCCCGCCGAGGCACGGATCGCCTTCGCGCCGTAAGGGTCCGCCGTGCCCTCGAGCACCACCAGTGCGGGCGCCCCTGCGGCGGCCGCGGTGCGGCAGATCGCGCCCACGTTGCCAGGATCCTGGACGCGGTCCAGCACCACCAGCGGCCAGCGCCGCCGGCGCGCCGCTTTGATCGCGGTCTTGGCGTCCAGTTCCTGGATCCGAGCGATCGCGATCACCCCCCGCGGGGTGACGGTCTGGGTGACGGCGCGGAACACGCCCGGCGACAGGGCGACTCGTTGCTCGGATTGTGCGTTGAACTCCTCGCCCTCGCGCACTGCGACGAGCTCGAGCTCCAGGCCCGCGGCCTCAGCCTCCGCGAGCACGCGCGGACCTTCCAGGAGGACAAAGCCTGGCTCGCGCCGGGTGGCGAGACGCCGCAAGCGGCGGACGACCTCGTTGTCCGGGCTGCTGATCAGCTGGTCAGAGGCTTTTCTTAGCAACCTCCACCAGCCGAGCAAAGGAACCGCTGTCGCGCACGGCCAGGTCAGCCAGCACCTTGCGGTCGATCTCCACTCCGGCCTGGCGAAGGCCGTGCATCAACTTGTTGTAAGGCAGACCCGACTGCCTGGAGGCGGCATTGATGCGAGCGATCCAGAGCTGCCGCATCTCGCGCTTGCGGCGCCGCCGGTCGCGGTACGCGTACGCGAGGGCGTGAAGGACCGCCTCGTTGGCGGGACGGAACAGCAGCTTCTTCGAAAGCCGGAAGCCCTTGGCCCGATCGAGGATCGCCTTGTGCCGGCGATGGGCGGGGACGCCACGCTTGATTCTTGCCACTGGCTAAATTCCCAAGGCCCGGCGCACTTCTTTGCGGTCAGCCTTCGCCACCGACTGCTTCTTCGCGTAGTTGCGCTTCCGCTTCTCGGACTTGTGCTCGAGCAGGTGGCTCTTCCAGGCGCTCGCCCGCATGAGCTTGCCGGTCTTGGTGACACGGATCCTCTTGGCGAACCCCTTGCGGGTTTTCATCTTAGGCACTGGTGGCGGTCTCCTTGGTGGCGCTCACTGCGCCTCCCTGCCGGCTGGGCGCGAGGATCATGAAAAGGTTCTTGCCTTCGAGGAGCGGCTGCCGCTCGACGACCGCGAAGGGACGTGCGTCATCGGCCACCCGGTCGAGGATTCTCCTCCCGATGTCCTGGTGCACCATCTCGCGGCCGCGGAACATGATCGTCACTTTCACCTTCTCGCCTGCTTCCAAGAACTGCCTCAAACCCTTGAACTTGGTCTGGAAATCGTGCTCGGCCACCTTCGGCCGGAGCTTCATCTCCTTGAGCTTGATGACGTTCTGCTTGCGCCGCTGGTCCTTCTCGCGCTTGATGGTCTCGAACTTGAATCGTCCATAGTCCATGAGCCGGGCGACCGGCGGGCTCGCCTGTGGCGCCACCTCGACGAGGTCGAGCCCCTTCTCGCTCGCGATGCGGAGAGCGGCGTCTAGGGACACCACCCCGAGCTGATTGTTCTGGTCGTCGATCAGCCGCACTTCTGAGCTGCGGATCTGATCGTTGATCCTTAGCTCCTTAAACGAGATGAGACGTTACCTCGGCCAAATTCAGTGTTCTTGGTATTCCTCCACCTACATAAAACAAAACGGACAGCCCGAGCCGTCCGTGCGTACCCGTTCGAGCGTCGCTCTGGGGGTGAGGGTCGGGCCCTGCTTCAGATGCAGGATCGTACCGGAAACGTAACGCCGTGCGCACATTCGCGTTGGAATATGGTGTCCGCCGTGAAGCACTCCACGTCATTGCTGGCGGTCGCCGTGCTCATCGCCGGTTGTGGCGGCCCGGGCTCGCATGCGGGCGCGTCACCCTCGCCGAGGGCCGCCACCTCGCATACGACCTCGCCTACCGGCTCACCGCCCGCGACCGCAGCAGCGTCGCCGCCCGTTTCGCCCGCCGCATCACCCGTGCCCCTGACCGGCGCGTTCGCCGTGCTGTCGACCCAACCGTCGGGTGACACGTACACGGTGAGCATCATCGCTGCCGGAGGCAAAGTGGTGGGGTCGGCGCAGCCCAGCAGCCCCACCGCGGTCACCTGCGGCGATGCCGCGGCGGCAGTGCTTCCCCTCCCCATCAGCACGAGCGACGACCGCGCGTATTACATGGACGCGCAGGGTGTGGTGCGCTTCATGACCGTGCAGGGTGAGACAGGTCGCGCGACCACGGTGCCTGTGGGCGGCGGACGCCGGAGCATGTTCGCGGTCAGTCCCGACGATCAGCGGATCGCGGTGGTCGTGAGCGACTTCACCGCGTCGGGGGTATCGATCCGGCTCTACGTCGAGGACCTCAATGGCGGCACCAACCACGTCGACATCTTCAATTCCACCGGCGCGTTTGGACTGTGGCCGCTCGGCTGGCACGGAACGGACAATCTTGTCGTTGCCAAGGTGCCGTCCTGTTCGCAGGGCGGAGGACTTTTCTGCTGCGGGCCTCTAGAGCTGCACGTGGTCGATCCGGCTACGGCTGTGCGGCGCTACACCCTTGGAGGGCCCGATTGCGTGATCGCCGGCGCGCCATCGCCGGCAGGCGCAGCCTGCGAAGTCACAGCGGGTTACACCACTCTCCGCCGGCTCGGCTGGACCGCGGGTGTCCTCGGCACTGTTGCCATCAACGGTGCCACGCCGGCATACATCTCTCCGGACGGTCAGGTCGTGGCGCTGGTGACGGGTTCCACTACGAAGTTCCAGGGCGCCACCAAGACGCTGAGCATGCAGGCATGCGGTTGGATCGACTCGACCCACGTGATCTCCGGCGGTGACGTGCAGCAGCAGCCTCGTATCGGCAATGTCACGACTGGGGCGGTGGTGCCGGTCGCCGCGCAGGGGACGTGTGCCGGCCGCCTGCCGGGTGGCCTCTAGCCTTTCGTCCTAGCGACGGCGCTCGGCCACTTCTTGCACCACGCGCCGCACGAACTCTTCCAGCGATTCGTCGGTCTGGTTGCCCGAGCGGTCGCGAACGTTGACGTGAGTCGACTCAGCCTCCCGGCCGCCGAGGATCGCCATGTATGGCACCTTGCGCGCCTGGGCGTCCCGGATCTTGCGCTGCATACGCTCTGATCGATCGTCGACCTCAAATCGCAGCCTGGCATCGCGCAAGCGCCCGGCCACTTGACGCGCGTATTCGCCCTCGGCATCGGTGATCGGGATGACGATCACCTGGACCGGATGGAGCCACGTCGGAAACGCGCCCGCGTAGCGCTCGATCAGATAACTGAACAGCCTCTCCATCGAACCGGCGGCGCCTCGATGAACCATCACCGGCCGCCGGCGTGACCCGTCCTCCGCGACGTACTCAAGGTCGAAGCGCTCCGGGAGTTGGAAGTCGACCTGGACGGTCGAGTTTGTGAATTCACGGCGGTGTGCATCGCGGACCTGGAAGTCGATCTTGGGGCCGTAGAACGCCGCCTCTCCGACGCCGATCTCATATTGCTGGCCCATCGACTCGAGCGCTTCGCTCAGCGCCGCCTGCGCCAGCTGCCACTGCTCCTCGGTCCCCAGCCACTTCTCCTTGACGTGGTCGCGCGCCGACAGCCGGTACGAAAACTCGTCGATGCCAAGCACCTGGGAGAAATACAACGCGAGCTCGATCGAACCCTTGACCTCATCCATGAGCTGATCCGGGGTGCAAAAAATGTGCGCATCGTTGAGCGCGAAGGCTCGAACCCGATTCATTCCGCTGAGCGTGCCCGAACGTTCATACCGCCAGTTGTTGCCGATCTCGGCGATTCGCATCGGCAGCTCGCGGTAGCTCCGCAGCTCGGACTGGAAGATCACGATGTGATGCGGGCAGCTGACAGGTCGGAGCTCGAGCTCTTCGCCGTCTTCAAACTTCATGGGCGGGTACATGTAGTCGGCATACAGTTGGGCGTGGCCGCTCTGCCGGTACAGGTCGAGCCGCGCGACATCGGGAGACCTGACGTGCTGGTAGCCGCGAGCTAGCTCCTCGTCCACGATGAAGCGCTCGAGCTCGCGGCGGACTGTGGCTCCGGCCGGCAACCAGATCGGAAGTCCGGGACCGACGCGCTCGTCGACCATGAAGAGCTTCAAATCCTTGCCCAGCTTCTTGTGGTCGCGCTTCTCGGCCTCCTCGAGGAACTTCAGGTGCTCTTCGAGCTCCTTGGCCGTAGGCCACGCGGTCCCGTAGATGCGCGTCAGCTGGGGCCGCTTCTCGTCGCCACGCCAGTAAGCGCCCGCGACGCGCAGCAGCTTGAAGAACTTGAGATCCTTGGTCGAGCGCACGTGCGGCCCCCGGCAGAGGTCGACGAAGTCGCCCGTTCGGTAAAGGCTGACCTCATCGCCTTCGACCTTGTCGTTGATGAGCTCGAGCTTGTAGTCCTGGCCCCTCGCGCGGAACTCGTCGAGGGCCTGCTGCCGCGAGACTATCTCCCTGATGAAAGGCCGGTCCTCCTGCGCGAGCCGGCGCATGCGTGACTCGATCGCGCCGAGGTCCGACTCCGAGATGGGCTTGCTGAAGGCAAAGTCGTAGTAGAAGCCGTCCTGGACCGGCGGCCCGATTCCGTATTTCGCGTCTGGGTACAGCTCCATGACGGCGGCGGCGAGCAGGTGCGCCGTCGAGTGCCGCAGGATGTGAAGCGGATCGTCGCTCGACTCGTGATCGCCGTAGTCGGCCATGAGGCCGTCAGTATATGAGCGGCTTGCAACTGCTCCCGCCCCACTCCCTAACCCTCTCCCCGAAGGCGAGAGGGCACTGCCAGTGAACCCAACCGCGATCGTCGATGCGCTCGGATACCCCGCGGCCGGGCTCGGCATCCTCATCGAAAGCGCCGGCGTGCCTTTTCCCGGCGAGGCCCTGTTGCTCGCCGCGGCCGCATGGGCGGCGGCTCGAAACCACAGCATCGTGCTCGTCGTCCTCTTCGGCTTCTTCGGTTCCGTAGCGGGCGCCGACATCGGCTACTACCTCGGGCACCGCGGCGGCAGGCCGTTCGTCGAACGCTTCGGGCACGTGTTTCGAATCCGGCCCGAGCACATCGCTCGCGCCGAGTTGTTCTTCGTACGCCATGGCGACAAAGCAGTGTTGGCCGCGCGCTTCATCCTCGGGCTCCGAACCTGGGGATCGATGCTTGCCGGGATGGCTCACATGCCGTTCTGGCGCTTCCAGCTGTTGAGCGCCCTCGGTGGCCTCGTCTGGGCGACCGCCGTCGGCGTGGCAGGCTACCTCCTCGGCAGCAACCTCGCCTTGATCGCCACGGTCATCCGCGACATCGGGATCGGCGGCCTGGTCGTCCTGGTGCTGCTCGTGGTCATCGCTTTGCTGGCTCGAAGGCGCGCCGCCCGACCGTAGCGATCGCCACACCCCCCACGACCAGGACGACTCCCAGTCCGCCGATCACATGCGCCGTGCCAATGAGGTCTGAGAGCGCGGCGGCTGCGAGCACGGGGATGGCAGTGACCCCGTTGATCACCATGTAGAGGAGCGCGAAGATCCGGCCCCGGATCTCGTCGCTCGTGCTCTCCATCAGATACGTGACGGCCGGGATCATGATCGCCCCGAACTCGATCCCGAGCAGGAGGCTGAACACGGCTCCGGTGATGCGGGCGTGGACGTGGAGGTCCGGCACCTGCGCCATGGCCTGCGGCACGGCGGCGAGCGCCAGCAATGTGAGGCCGTTGGCCACCAGGGATCCGATCAGGACGCGAGAGCGTTCCACGTTGCGGAGAAACTGACCCAGGACGACAGCGCTCAGGATGGCTCCTATCGTGGCGGGCCCGAGGATCACGTAGGAGTCCTGGGGGGCAATTCCGATGACCCGGCTGACGTATGCGGGCGCCAGCGCAAAGAGCATGAAGAGGACGAGCACGGCGATGCTCACCTGAGCGAACGCGAGCAACAGACCCCGCGAGGCGCGCAGCGCATCGAGGCCTTCTTTGATGTCGGCCACCATCCGGCGGAATCTGCTGCGACTCTCCGCCACCGGTGGCTCGGTCGTAGGCGGCAAGGGCGGGATCTCCGATGCGAAGATCAGCGCGCCCGCGACGAAGAGCAACACGGCCGCCATCCAGTAGGGCGCGTAGAGGTCGATGCGCGACAGGATCGGCGCCAGCGCGCCGCCGACCACGAGCGTGAGCACCATGGTCAGGAGTGCCATCGAGTTGGCCGTGATCAGCGCCGAGCGAGGCAGGATGGTCGGAATCACCGCTGCCTCCGCCGGCGCGAACAGCTGCCCGACCGTGGAGAAAACGAGGGTGATCAGGAGCAGGTGGAGGAAGTCGTTCCTCAGCCCGGGGACGAGAGCCGCGAGCGGGATCAGCGCGACCGCCGCGGCGCGACCGAAGTTCGACCACATCATGATCTGCTTGCGGTTCATGCGATCCGCGATGACGCCCGCCGGGGGGGCGAACAGGACCGCCGGCACCGTGTACGTCAGCAGGGTGATCGCGACCGGCGTGCTGCCGCCGGAGATCTTGAAGGCGAGAATGATCAGCGAGAAGAGAAGGAACTTGTCCGCGAGCTGGGCGGCGAGCTGCGCGAACCAGATGTTCCTGAAGGCGGTGAACTTCAGGACCGCCCGAAAGCCGCCTGGCGCCTCGACCGGAAAACGGATCGGTTCTTCCACCGCCGTCAGAGCTTAGCGAGGCGGTTCGGGATTGAAGACTCGGTAGACGGTTTCCCACTCAGCCAGAGTGAGGGTCTGTGGGCGGCGCTCAGGATCGATCCCCGCTTCGTGAAGGCGCGTCCGCGCTTGTGTGCTGCCGGTGCCGCTGATCCGGCCCAACGTTCCGCCCAGCTGCTTCCGGCGACCCTGAAAGACCGCCTCGACGAACCGGAAGAAGGATTGGAGGTCATCGACCCCAACGGCGGGCCGCTCGCGCACGTCCAGCCGCACCAGCGCCGAGTCCACGCGTGGCGGCGGCGTGAAGGCGGCCGCGGGAATCGTGAACTGCATCCGCGGTGCAGCGAAAACCTGCACGGCCACGGTCGAGAGGCTGGCCCCGCTCGACGCAGTCCATCGGTCCGCGACCTCCTTCTGCACGACCAGCGACAGGCGACGCGGTCGCGGCCACTCGTCGAGGAGCTTGCGGATCAACGCTCCCGTCAGGTTGTAAGGGATGTTGCCCACGACGATCTCGTTTCCAGCGGGAAACGCGGAGCGGATGTTGAAGCGCAGGATGTCCGCCCGCACGACCTCGACGTGGTCGTGACCGGCGAGCGATTCCCGCAGGGCTGGTATCAGCCGGCCGTCCAGCTCGACCGCAACCAACCTGCGCGATCGGGGAGCGAGAGCCACCGTGAGCGTGCCCACGCCGGCACCGACCTCGAGCACCTCGTCGTCGGGCGTGATGTCCGCGGCTTCGGCAACGGCGTCGCGCACCGACGGGTCGGTCAGGAAATTCTGACCGAGGCCGTGCTTCAGCTCGATTCGATGCCGGCGCAGCAGGCCGTCGAGCTGATGCGAGTCCGCTGGGTCGATCACGTCATCTTCTGGAACAGGGCAAGCGCGTTGGCGCGCTCGATTTCCCCCAGCTCCTCGAGGCCGATCCCTCGCAGCTCGGCGACGAGGGTCGCGGTGTCGAGCAGGAAGGCGGGCCGGTTCGGCACGCCCATTCGCTTGTGCGCGTTGCCATACGGAGAGTCGGTTTCCAGGAGAAGCCGATCGGCGGGGCAGCGCGTGACCACTTCGCGCAGCGCATGCCGGCTGGGCCGGGTGACCAGACCGGCGAACGACAGATAGAAGTCCAGCTCTAGAAATCGTTCGGCCCAGTCCCATTCGAGCGCGAAGTAATGCATGGCTCCGCGCAAGCCTGGATGTGCGGTGATGGCGGCCCAGACTTCGTCGGCAGCGCCGCGATTGTGGATCGACACCGGCAGGTCGAGGTCGACCGCGAGCGCGAACAGTTCATCAAGGCGAGCCTCCTGGACCTCCCGCGGCGGCCCATTCGAGTCCACGAAGTCGAGGCCGACCTCGCCGATCGCCACGGCGCGCTCGTCGGTTGCGAGCAGGCGCAAGGCAGCCATGTCCGGCGCCTCCATTTCCGTCGGGTAATGCCCGATGCCCGCGAACACCTCCGGGAATTGGTGAGCGAGGGCGAGTGCTCGCCGGCTGCGCTCGACGTCGACGCCCATCGCGATCATGCGCGTGACTCCGGCGCCGACCGCCGCCTCCACCACCTCGCCAGGGTCGCCCAGCTCTTCGAGATGGAGATGCGTGTCTACGAAGATGCGGGCGACTCCCCTTCGACCACTTCATCCAGCCGCTTGAAGAGGGCCTCGGGAGCCGGCAGCACGGTGCCGGCTGCAAGCTTCGAGGGCTGCCAGCGGTCGATGCTTTCGTAGGTACCCGTCAGGACCAGGTGCTTGTCGCCATCTTCGGCGAATTCGCGGACGTGCGGTTGCGGAGCGATCACGTCCTCGTAGCCCAGCATGCGGTGGAGCCGCTGCGAGGAGAAAGGTAGGAACGGCGTGAGCATTGTCTTGAGGTTGTCGACGCACCGGAGCGCCACGTACAGCACGGTGCCGGCTCTCTCGCGATCGGTCTTGATGGTGTGCCACGGCTGTTCGGTGCCGAGGTAGACGTTGACCTTCGCGGCCATCGTCATCGCATATTTGAGGGCCACCTGAAATCGCGCCTGGCCGAGTTGCGACGCGACCTGGCCCAGGGCCTCTTCGATCTCGCTGATGAGCGCCTGGTCAGCCTCGGTCAGCGGCTGCGGTTGGGGGACGGCGCCGAAGTTGCGATGGGCGTTGACGAGCGTGCGGTGGACCAGGTTGCCCCAGGTGGCGACGAGCTCATCGTTGTTCCGCCGCACGAACTCCGACCAGGTGAAGTCGGTGTCCTGGTTCTCGGGTCCGGCGATCATGAGGTAGTAGCGCAAAGCGTCCGCGTCGTAGCGCTCGAGCACGTCGCGCACGTAGATGACCTGCCCGCGGCTGGTCGAGAACTTCTTGCCGCTCATGTTCAGG
>DASWGF010000140.1:0-13006 GCA_036393875.1 Candidatus Dormiibacterota bacterium | reverse complement strand
CCGGTTCCCGTCCCGCAGCCGCCGCCGAATGTGAACTGATCCTGATTTGGACCCGCGTTCAACTGGTAGCCCCAGGTGAGACTGTTGCAGGCGCCGAACTGAACGTTGGTGAAGCTCGCGGTCGAGCCCACGGGGATGATGAAACCCCCTGGCGGGCTGCCGATCGCGAACGCGGGCACCCCTGGCGTCAGGGTCGCCAGTAAAGCGATGGTCACGGCCACGATCGTCGACGAAGTCACACGACCCACTGCCGCCCTCCTCCGGATAACCCGCGAAGCCCCCTTTTTTGCCGACAACGCTTGTGATTATCGCGACGCTGCATGGACGTGACAGTCGTCAGCTGAAAAAGCTGGTTCAGCCGGACTTCTCGAGCCGGGCCGCCTCGTGCTGGCACCATGCGTAGAGCGCGTCGTAGAGCGGGCTTTCCAGCTCGATCTTGCGGTGGTCCTCTGCGCCGTGGACGATCGCAAAGCCGTGGGCGATCGCCTTCAGGCCGGCGGCCTCAGGCGTCACGTCGAGGTCGGCGGCCACATCGGCCCCGTGGACGATCAAGGCGAGCCGGTCGAGCGCGGGGTCCTTCAGGCCGTACTTGACGATGATCGACTCAAAGCTGCACCGCCCGTCGATGTGTCCCAGCTCGACTCCGCCGACGTCGTAGGGCACGGCTCCCTCCCGCTCCGCCACGGCCGGCACTTCCGGCGCGGCCACATACAGGAACTCGGCCTCCGGGTCGATGAAGCGCTTGATCAGCCACGGGCATGCGATCCGATCGACGCTGGCGTTCTTGCGGGTTACCCACTTCATTTCCTTTTTCCTCTTGTCGTCGAAATGTCGTCACGTCTAGAATCTCGGCGAGTTGTCAGTCGTCCTTGCCGTCATGCCTCTGGCGATCGAGGTCGCATTCGTTCTGCTCAGCGTCGCGATGCTGGCCGATTGGCTCACCCACCGAGAGCGACGCCGCGGCTACCTCGCCGTCGCGTTCGGGTCCCTCACGTTACTGGTTTTGATCGCTCCCAGCCTGTCGGATGCGGGGCCGTACGGGCGCCCGCTGATCGACCTGGCGATACTACTGTTCCTGCTGTCCGGCTGGGCGCTGCTCTTGTTCCGGGACTCGTTCATCCCGCTCGGCGCGAGGGCACGTGGATCCGTCGCGGTGGTGATCGTGCTGGTGGCCGCCCTCGCCATATTCGTCGAGTTGCCCACCGACACCCAGGCGCCCCACGGCGCGCTGCAGACGGTCGCTCTCGCCGCGATCCTCGTCACCTGGGGCATCTGCGTGGTAGAGCCGATCGTCACGCTGTGGCTGGCGTCCCGCGGCCGGCCGGCGGTCGAAGGGGCGCGCATGCGATCCCTCAGCCTCGGCTACACGGGCCTGGTCGCGGTGATCATGTTCGGGACCCTGGGCGGCTCGCTCGTCACCAGCGACGCCGCGCAGCTGGTGCTCGATCTCGTAGCGCTCGCCATCGTGCCGATGCTGTTCATCAGCTTCTACCCGCCGCCGTGGCTGCGACGCTTGTGGAGCCAGCCCGAGCAGGAGGAGCTCCGCCAGGGATTGCACAGCCTCTTGACGTTCACTCCCGATCGTGTCACCCAGGCCGCCCGCGCTCTCGAGTGGGCGACCCGACTGGTGGGCGGCAAAGGCGCCCTCATCATCGACTCGGATTCGTCCCTCCTCACTTACAGGGGATTGAGCGAGGAGGAGGCCAAAGCAGTTGCGGCTCGTGCGGCGGCCAGCCCCCAGGCCGGCGAGGTCCGGTCCCCGCCGCGAGGGTCGCCGACCCTGGTCATTCCGCTCGAGCTGCAGGAGGGACCAGGGGCGATGGTCGTAGTCGCCGGCGCCTTCACGCCCCTGTTCGGCGACGACGAGGTCATCCGCCTGCGCCAGTACGCAGGCAGCATCACCGCCGGCCTCGATCGGGTGGCCCTCAGCGCGCGCATCCGAGACCTCGAAAAGGCGAAGACCGAATTCATGAACATCGCGTCGCATGAGCTGCGCGGCCCGATGACGGTGATCAAGGGCTACCTGACGATGCTGGAGAGCGGATCTCTGGGTGCCCTCACGCCCAAGGCCATGTCCATCCTCCCGCTCCTGATCGCCAAGGCGGACGAGGTCAACTCGATGGTCGAGCAAATGCTCGAGGCCGCCCGGCTCGAGGAGGACCGTTTTGGCCTCCGCAAAGAGCGCCGCGACATCGTCGAGCTGACCGAGCGCGCCATTGACAGCGTGCGACCCATGCTGGCCAAACACGACCTGGCGGTCGAGCTGCCGCCGGCGCCAATCATGGCCGAGGTCGACTCCGAGCGGTTCCAGATCGTGGTCAAGAACCTGATCACCAACGCGATCAAGTACTCGGCGGCAGAAAAACCGATCACGGTCTTGGTCAATCGAAACGGCAAGACCGCGCGCGTCATGGTCGTCGACCAGGGGATCGGCATCGCTCCCGAGGACCAGGCGATGCTGTTCACAAAGTTCGGTCGCATCCATGGGGAGTCGACCATGCATGTCGCGGGCTCGGGGCTGGGCCTGTGGCTTTCGCGCGAGATCGCGCGGATGCACGACGGGGACATCAAGGTCGACTCGACGGAGGGCGAGGGCAGCACGTTCACCTTCGAGGTTCCGATAATCGCATGAGACGTTGGATACACCGATGCACACGCGATTCGAGCTCGGTCGGCCGCTTGATCTCGCCCTGACGATCGCGCCGATCGGACAGGGTGTCTCGCTGCGACTGGGCGACCGCGAAGCGTGGCGTGCGACCCTCACGCCCGAGGGCCCCGCCACCGTTCACGTCGTGCACGTTGACGGCGCGGTAGAGGTCGAAGCGTGGGGGCCAGGCGCCGGTTGGGCCGCGGCAGGTGCTGCCGCCCTGTGTGGGGAGGAGGACGACGACTCGGGCTTCCGCCCCGCTCACCCTTTACTCGCAGATCTGCACCGCCGGCATCCCGGCCTGCGCCTGCCCAAGACACGGGCGGTGTTCGAGGCCCTGGTGCCGACAGTGCTGGCGCAGAAGGTGGTCGGCGAAGAGGCGCACCGATCCTATCGCGCGCTCGTGCACGCGCTGGGCGAGCCCGCGCCCGGACCGGCCGGGCTCACCGTGCCTCCGTCCGCCACCGTCCTTGCGCGCACTCCGTACTGGACCTTTCACGGGTTCGGAATCGAACGTCGCCGCGCCGAAGTGATCATCCGGGCAGCTCGGAGCGCGACGCGCCTCGAGGAGACTTTGCATATGGACATGGCTGGCGCCCGCCGGCGACTCGAAGCTTTTCCCGGGGTCGGACCATGGACGGCCGCCAAAGTCGCGCTGGTCGCGCTCGGCGACGCCGACGCCGTCCAGGTCGGTGACTACCACCTGCCCCACGCCGTCGCCTACGCGCTCGAAGGCTCCCCTCGATCCAACGATGAGCACATGCTGGAGCTGCTCGAGCCGTATCGCGGGCAGCGCGCCCGAGTGATCAGGCTCATCGGCGTCGCCGGTATTACCGCTCCGCGTTACGGTCCCAAGATGCCACTGCGCAGGATCGCCGGCCAGTAGAGAGCGATTCAGCTGTCGAGCTTCTCCAGCTCCTCCTCGACCAGGTTGACGAGCTCGCGCATGCCGTCGGTATCGAAGACCAATTTCGCGCCGGCAGCCTTGAACAGCTCGGGCAGCGGCAGGGTGGCGCCCAGGGCCAGGGCCTCGCGGTACTTGCGCACGCCTTCTTCGCGGTTGTGAAGGCTGTTCCGCCACACCTGCAGGGCGCCGAGCTGCGCGATTCCGTACTCGATGTAATAGAACGGGCTCCCGAAGAAGTGTGGCTGCATGTACCAGCGGGCGATGCGCTCGCGGTCAAGCCCCGTCCAGTCGACAGTGGCGCCTTCGAAGCGACGCCGGAGCTCGAGCCACTTGCGGTCGCGCACATCAGCGTCGCGCCCGGCTTCGTCGAGATACATCCACTGCTGGAACGCGTCGACTGAGGCGCAGTGCGGGAAGAACAGGATGATGCCCTCGAGCAGGTCGGCTCGCGAGCGCCGGGCGTCCTGCTCCGAGTAGTAGCCGCCGTTCTCCTTGCCGATGAACGGCGAGGCGAGGAGCTCCATCGACATCGACGCCACCTCGGCCATCTCGGACCCTGGATGCCGCTGAAACAGCAACGGAAGGTTCGAGGCTTCGACCGAGTGGAAGGCATGGCCCGACTCGTGCAGCAGCGTACGCACGTCACCGTCGACGCCGACCGCGTTCATGAAGATCAAGGGCAGCTTCCGAAACGGCAGGGTCATGCAGTAACCGCCAGGAGCCTTGCCCTTGCGATTGTCCAGGTCGAGGAGGCCGGCGTCGTCCATGGCCCGGTAGAAGCCGCGGAAGTCGGGGTCGACGTGGGCGAAAATCGGCGCCGCGGGATCGATCAAGCCCCTGATGTCGTCGAACGGCTTGAGCGGCGGACGGCCGGATGGATCCACTGACATGTCCCAGGGGCGCAGCGCCTTCAGGCCCATGCGGCGCCGGCGCTTTTCATTGATCCGTTCGACCGCGGGCAGCACAGCCTCCTCGACGGCGACGTGAAAGCGCAGGCAGTCTTCCGGCGTGTAGTCGAAGCGGTTCTTCTCTCGGTGAGCAAAGTCGCGGTAGTTGCCGAAGCCGGCGTTCTTGGCCACCTTGTGCCGCAGGTCGTACATGCGGTCGAAGATGCCGGCGAGGATGTCGCGCTGCTCGATGTAGGGATGGGCTCGCAGCCTGAAGGCGCGCTCACGCACATCGCGGTCGGTGGAAAGGAGAAACGGCAGGAGCTGGGCGGGCGTCTTCTCTTCGCCATCCCACTGGACGGTCATCGCGCCGTTGATCTTGGCCCACTGCGTGGCGAGCTCTGAGATCTCCGCGAACAGAGGCACGTTGGCCTTGTCGAAGATATCCATCTGGTTGCGAAACCTCTGGATCATCGTTTCGAGCCCTGGGCGCACATATCCCAGCTCGACGAGTCTTGCCTGCAGCCGCACGCGCTGCTCGTGCGCGCGGGGCGAGATCTGGGTCCCGAAGCGCAACTGCGCGGCCTCTCGGTCTGTATCGGCCGTGTCGCAGGTGTAGGCGAAGTTGGCCAGCGCCGCAGCCTCCGACAGGAGCGATTCGAATCGAGACCAGTCGGCCAGCCAATCCTCGACGTTCCCAGTGTCGAGCGCGCGCGTGGCCAGCTCGTCGTAGTGGGGGAGGACGTCCTCCCAGGACGCGTCCTTGAACGCGTCCGGACTATCCGGAAGTACTCTCGCGGCCATCACACACCTCCACAGCCAAGGAGCGCACGCTTGCCTGCACACGCGCTCCAGACTTCATCGTATAGAAGTGATGGCACGTAAGTCGTCATCGTCCATGCGGCTCCCCACCGATGTGCGGGCGGCTGCGTTGGCCGCGGTCGGCGGAACCCGCCTGCAAAAGGAATTCGCCTGGATGAGCTGGGCCGGGACGGTCTGGCGTCTCGAAGGCCAGAACGGTGCCGTCTACGTCAAGCGCGCGGGCGACTTGAAGGATGAGCACGATCGCACGGCGTGGCTGGCCGGCCGGCTGCCGGTGCCAGAGGTGCTGGGCATGTTTCGCGGCTTCGGCGACGACTGGCTCCTCACTCGCGCCGCCCGGGGCATCCCACTCTCCGATCGCGCCCTCGGTTGGGAGCCGTCACGCGTCGCCCAGCGGTTGGGGGAGATCCTTCGCGACGTCCACGCGGTCGACGCCACCGGCTGCCCCTTCGGCGTGCCCCGACCCGGCCACGTCCTCATCCATGGCGACTACTGCCTGCCCAACGTGCTCGTGGAAGACGGCCGGCTCAGCGCTCTAATCGACCTCGGCCTGGCGGGCCTCGGCGATCCTCAGGTCGACCTCGCGGCCGGAGTGTGGACGCTGCAGTACAACTTCGGGCCGGGCCACGCGCGCGAGTTCCTGGACGCCTATGGCTGGCCGCCGATGAGCGACAAGGCGATCGAACGCCTCAGGCGTCGTTACAGTCGCTAGCTGCTTAGGACCGTTTCCGCGCTTTTGGCGCCGGCCGAGCCCTATCCGGTTTGTTTTTGCGCACGTTTGGCGCCAAGCGCGCCTTATCGGTCTTCACCGGCAGCACCGTATCCACGACACGCCAGCAGTACCAGGCGGCGATCGAACGGTACGGTCGAAACTTCTCGCCTTCCGCCTGCATCTCGCGCGGCTTGAGCGGTTCTTTGAGCCGGTGTGCGGTCGCCCAGCCCTTGCGCACGCCATAGTCGTCCACCGGCCAGACGTCGAGGCGGCGCAGCTGGAACATGAGGAACATCTGGGCCGTCCACGGACCGATGCCACGGACCTGAACCAGGCGCGCGATCAGCTCGTCGTCGGAGAGCGAGTCCACATCCCCGAGCGGCACAGTGCCGTCCTCCACCTTTCGCGCCAGGTCGGTGACGGCGGCTGTCTTGGAGCCGCTCAAGCCGGCCGTTCGCATCGCTCCTTCGGGCAGAGCCAGCACGCCCGACGGCGAAAGGCCGTCCGCGAAGAGCTTGAGGAACCGGCCATGGATCGCGTTGGCCGCAGCCCCCGCCAGCTGCTGAAACATGATCGAGCGCACGAGGGCGGCGAACGGATCCTCGGACGGCCCGCGCAACGTCATTGGGCCCACCGCCTTGATCAGCCGCGCCATTGCGGGGTCGCGCCGAGCGACGAGTCTGGTGCCTCGTGCCAACTCGGCCGGCGTCGCGCGAGGGTCGGGCGTGCCGCTCAGGCGAATTCGGCCATGAACTGTGCGAACTCGTCCCGCGTGAGCCGCAGCTGGCCCTCGCCCAGGTCCACGAGCGGGCTCTCTGGGATCCGCTCCGTGGTGGCGAAGTCGACCGAGGCCGGGTCGAGGTAGAGCAGCCCGGTCACCAGATGGCCGGCCGAGCGGCCCTCTTCGATCACCTTCATGGCGGCGCGGCGGTCGGTGGGGTCGTGGTCCTCGCCCAGCTTCTTGAGCAGGATGTGCGACCCGTCGTGGAGCTCCACATCCCGCACGGTCCCCGGCTCGTAGTCGACGTGCACCTCTTCGAAGAACGGGATGAAAGAGACGTCGGCGATCGATTCTTCGTGGTCCTTGATCCAGCTGTAGCTCTTCGTCGAGCCATCGTGGTCGTTGAATGTGACGCAGGGCGAGATGATGTCGAGGACCGCGGTGCCGCGGTGGGCGATGGCAGCCTTGATCAGCGGCACCACCTGCTTGCCATCGCCGCTGAAGGACCGCGCCACGAAGGTACAGCCGAGGGTCAGCGCCACCGCGCAGGGATCGATGGGCTGGAAGGTGTTGACGGCACCCTTCTTCTGCACCGAGCCGAGGTCTGCCGTGGCGGAGAACTGGCCCTTGGTGAGGCCGTAGGTGCCGTTGTCCTCGATGATGTAGGTGCAATCGATGTTGCGGCGGATCATGTGCATGAACTGGCCGAGGCCGATCGATGCGGTATCGCCGTCGCCGGAAACGCCGAGCATGATGAGCTGCCGGTTGGCGAGCTGAGCGCCTGTGGTCAGCGCGGGCATGCGCCCATGCACCCCGTTGAAGCCATGCGCGGATTCGACGAAATATGCGGGCGTTTTCGAAGAGCACCCGATGCCTGACATCTTGGCGAGGCGGTGCGGTTCGACCCCGAGCTCGTAGAGCGCCTTGATCATGTGGTTGGTGATCGAGTTGTGGCCGCACCCGGCGCAGAGCGTGGTGGCCGCGCCCTTATATGCATCACGCGGCAGGCCGATCCGGTTGATGGTTGCGCTCATGCGGGGACGGCCTCCGATTCGAGTAGGGGTTCCGTGATGGCGTCGGCCGGGATGGGCTGGCCGTCGTAGTGGCGGATGGACCGCAGGCGGGCGACGAGCGCGGGGGGCAGGGCGAGGCGAAGGAGGTCGTACACCTGGCCGTCGCGGTTCTGCTCGATGACGTAAACGCGCTCGTGTCGCGAGACGAACTCGACGACCTGCACGGACAGCGGCAGGGCCCGGATGCGCAGGTAATCGACCGGCAGCTTCGCTGCCTCGAGCGCCGACCGCGACTCCAAGACAGCAGCGTGCGTGGAGCCAAATGCGATGAGCCCGATCTTGGATCCGGTCGATTCGTCGATCACCGGCGCGGGCAACGCGGCGCGTGCGGTCTCGAACTTGCGCGACAGCCGATCCATGTTGGCCGCATACGCCTCAGCGCTCTCGGTGTAGCGGGCATGCTCGTCGTGACCGGAGCCGCGTGTGAAGTAGCCGGCCGCCGGGTGATCCGTGCCTGGGAGCGTCCGGAATGGCACGCCGTCTCCATCCACGTCGCGATACCTCGCCCACTCGCCGGCCAGGCGCTCGAGATCGGCTTTTGACAGCACCTTCCCACGGTCGAACGGCTTGTCTGGGTACTTGAACTCGGGCGTCATCCAAAGGTTCATGCCGAGGTCGAGGTCGGAAAGCACGAACACCGGGGTCTGGAACCGGTCGGCGTAATCGAACGCGTCGCGGGCGAACTCGTAGCACTCCTCGACCGTGCCCGGCAGCAGCACAAGGTGCTTGGTGTCGCCGTGGGAAAGCGTGTACGCAAACCCGACATCGGCTTGCGAGGTGCGCGTCGGCAGCCCTGTGGACGGTCCGATGCGCTGGATGTCGAAGATGACGACGGGCACCTCGGCGTAATAGCCCAGGCCGGCAAACTCGGCCATCAAGGAGATGCCAGGCCCGGACGTCGAGGTCATCGCGCGCGCCCCTGCCCATCCGGCTCCGATGGCCATCCCCACGGCGGCGAGCTCATCTTCCGCCTGCACGACCGCGATTCGTTTCTCGCCGGTCTCGGGGTCGGTGCGGAAGCGCTCCGCGTACGCGATGAGGTTCTCGCACAGCGACGACGACGGGGTGATCGGGTACCAGGCCGCCACGGTCACGCCGCCCATCAGGGCTCCCAGCGCCGCGGCCTGGTTGCCTTCGACGAGCACCTTCTGGTCCACGACGCCGCTCATCGCCTCCAGGCGGTATGGGTCCTTCTTGGAGAAGTTGTCCTGCCAGTAGTCGAAGCCCACCTTGATGGCGTCGAGGTTGAGGGGCACCGCCTTCGGCTTGGACAAGAACTGCCGCGTGACCGCGTGCTCGAGGGCGTCCCACGGGATGCCGAGCAGCCCGGCGACGACGCCGACGTAGATCATGTTGGCGAGCTGCTTCCGCAACGTGTCGTTCTGGATCTTCGACTTGGCGAGCTTGGAGAACGGCACCGGGTAGTAGGTGACGTCGGGGCGGGCGTCGGCGGTCGAGAAGACCTCCTCGTGCACCACGACGCCACCCGGCCGCACTGTCCGCAGGTCCTGATGCCAGGTCGCGGGGTTGAAGGCGATCAGGATGTCGACCTGGTCCCGGCGCGCCATGTGGCCCTGGGGCGTGACGCGGAGCTGGTACCACGTCGGCAGGCCTTCGATGTTGGAAGGAAAGACGTTCTTGGGGGCCACCGGGATACCCATATGGAAGATCGCCCGGGTCAGGATCAGGTTCGCCGTTTGGCTCCCCGAGCCGTTGACGGTGGCGGCCTGGATGGTGAGGTCGTTGATGATCTGGTTGGTCACTTGGTCATCTGCAGCGGATTGTGAATTTTACGCGCACGTGCGCAGCGAACCAGGTGTTCAGGCCGCCGATTGGTTACAGTCCACAACTTGTGAAGGTCGGCACCCCCAAGGAGACCGCGCCCGACGAACGCCGGGTGGCGCTCGTCCCCGACTCCGCGACCAGGCTTGCCGCCGCCGCCCTCGAGGTCAACGTCGAGTCGGGCGCCGGGTCGGCGGCAGACATCACCGACGAGGCCTACCAGCAGGCCGGTGCCAAGATCGTCAAGGGCGCCGCCGGCCTGATGGGAGAGGCGGACGCGGTGCTCAAGGTCCAGGCTCCTTCGGCCTCCGAGGTCGAGCTGTTGAAGAAAGGCGGGGTCCTGATCAGCTTCTTGCAGCCCGCCACCCAGGGGGACATCGTGCGCGCTCTCGCCAAGCGGGGGGTGACCGCCTTCAGCCTCGAGCTCGTGCCGCGCATCTCGCGAGCCCAGTCGATGGACGCGCTGTCGTCCCAGGCGTCGGCGGCCGGTTACAAGGCGGTCCTCATGGCGGCGGGGCGCCTCGGCAAGTTCTTCCCGATGATGATGACGGCGGCCGGCACGATTCCACCGGCGCGGGTTCTGGTCATGGGCGCGGGCGTGGCCGGCCTGCAGGCGATCGCGACGGCGCGCCGGCTCGGCGCGGTGGTCTCCGCCTACGACGTGCGCCCGGCTGTCAAGGAAGAGGTGGAGTCGCTGGGCGCGACCTTCATAGAGCTTGCCCTCGAGACGCAGGAGGGAGAGGGCGGCTACGCCAAAGAGCAGTCCGAGGAGTTCCTGCGCAAGCAGCGCGAGCTCATCGGCGAGCACGTCGCCAAATCAGACGTCGTCATCACCACAGCCGCCGTGCCCGGCCGGCGCGCGCCGCTGCTGGTGACGGGCGAGATGGTGAAGGGCATGCGGCCTGGGTCTGTGATCGTCGACCTAGCGGCCGACACCGGTGGCAACGTAGAGCTGACCAAGGCAGGCGCGGACGTCGAGGTCGGCGGCGTGACGATCATCGGCACGCGGAACGTGCCGTCGACCATGCCCCTACACGCGAGCCAGCTCTATGCGCGCAACGTCGCCAACCTGCTCCTGCACCTCGTCAAGGACGGGGCGATCGTGCTCGACTTCGACGACGAGATCACCAAGGGCAGCTGTGTGACCCACGACGGAGAGATCGTCAACGAGCGCGCCAAGCAGCTGGTCGCGGCCGCGAAATCGTGAACAGCGAGCTGCTAAACGAGTTCACGTTTTTCGTGCTGGCGGTTTTCGTCGGCATCGAGGTCATCTCCAAAGTGCCGACCATGCTCCACACGCCGTTGATGTCCGGCACCAACGCGATCCACGGCATCATCCTCGTGGGCGCGCTGGTGATCGCGGCGGGAGCCAGCTCTCCGGTCACGATCATCCTCGGCCTGCTGGCCGTCGTCCTCGCCACGACCAATGTGGTCGGCGGCTTCGTCGTGACGGACCGGATGCTCGAGATGTTCAAGGGCCGCCAGACCACCAGGACTCAAGAACCGGTCAAGCCCAAGTGAGCCTCGTCTACGCCCTGGCCTACCTGCTGGCGGCGGTGCTGTTCATCCTCGGCCTCAGGCAGCTCAGCTCGCCCAAGACGGCACGCAACGGCAACTTCACCGCCGCGGCCGGCATGGTCATCGCGCTGGGCGTGACCGTGCCGCAGCTGCACTTCACTGGCGCGGGCGGGATCATCATCCTGATCGGGGTCGTCATCGGCGCCGCGATCGGGACGTTCGGTGCGCGCCAGGTGAAGATGACCCAGATCCCTCAGATGGTGGCCCTGTTCAACGGCGCCGGTGGCGGGGCCGCAGCGCTCGTGGCGGTGGCTGAGCTTGTCAAGTTCGGTCCTCACCCGTCGCTGACGGAGGGATTGCCCAGCGTCTTCAGCATCGTCATCGGCTCGGTCTCCTTTTCGGGCAGCCTGGTCGCATTCGCGAAGCTGCAGGAGCTGATGACCGGGACGCCGATCACGTATCCAGGTCAGCAGCTCGTGAATGGCCTGATCGCCGCGGCGATCATCGGCTTCGTGATCGCGGTGCTGGCGATCGCTTCGATCCCCTTCTCGTTCCTGTCCCTGATGGTGCTTGCACTCATCCTTGGCGTCGCCTTCGTCTTGCCCATCGGCGGCGCTGACATGCCGGTCGTGATCTCGCTGCTCAACGCGTTCACCGGGCTCGCCGTGGCCGCGAGTGGGTTCACGCTCAACAACTTCGCTCTCATCGTCGCGGGGACGTTGGTCGGCGCCTCCGGCAGCCTTCTGACCAAGTTGATGAGCGACGCGATGGGCCGCTCGCTCGGAAACGTCCTCTTCGGCGCCTTCGGCAAGGTGCAGACGGCGGCGGGTGCGGTGGCGGGGAAGGAGGGTCGGAGCGTGCGCACGGGTTCGGTCGAAGACCTCGCGACGCTGCTTGCATATTCGCAGCGAGTGATCATCGTCCCGGGGTACGGGCTCGCCGTCGCGCAGGCACAGCATGCGGTCCGAGAGCTGGCGGACCTGCTCGAGAAGAGAGGGGTTGAGGTCAACTACGCGATTCATCCCGTCGCCGGCCGTATGCCCGGCCACATGAACGTCCTCCTCGCGGAGGCGAACGTGCCGTACGAGCAGCTCAAGGAGATGGACGAGATCAACGACGAGTTCAAGGACGCGGACGTCGTGCTCGTCGTGGGCGCCAACGACGTCGTCAATCCCGCGGCCCGCAACACGCCCGGCAGTCCGATCTACGGGATGCCCATCCTCAACGCCGACCAGGCCAAGAACATCGTGTTCATGAAGCGCTCGATGCGGCCAGGCTTCGCGGGCATCGACAACGACCTTCTATACGACCCCAAGACGATCATGTTGTTCGGCGACGCGAAGGATTCCCTCACGAAGCTGGTCAACGCAGTCAAAGCCGCCTAGATCCCGTAACTGATGCCAAGTGGAGCTGTAGGCCGGGTTTATCCCGGCCGTCCCCTACGCGTGCACCTACCAGGCGCCTGCTTGCAAAGTGCTACTCCAACCCAGCCGGCAGGCCTGCCTGCCGGCTGAAATGACACGAGCCCCCGACCGGTGATGGACGGAGGCTCGCGCCGCGAAGAGGGTGTGGTGGCTCGAATCCTAGGCGTTGGGGGCCGGATCGGTTAGTGCGCAACCTACAAATCGAGTCCCGTTTCGTTGTGGCGCGACGCAGGGCCCCTACAATCCTGGGCGGTGGACGGCCGTGAGATCGTGTTGCTGGTCACGGTCACGATGCTCGTGCTGTATGTGATCGCAATCGGCGGCGCGACGGCGACCGCGATCCGCATCAACGAGGCCTGGCGCCGGCGCCCCGTGAAGGTGACCACGATCGGGCCGAGGGATGAGGGTGATGTGGTCCTGCAGGCGCCCGCACTGCCCGCGGCTGTGCGCCGGATCCGCCTGGTCGGTTGGGTAGCGTTTCCCATCGCGCTGGTGCTGGCCGTGTTCGCCAAC
>DASWGF010000139.1:0-2683 GCA_036393875.1 Candidatus Dormiibacterota bacterium | reverse complement strand
CATGTCGCGGTCACGACCGAGGTCGCGGTGTGCTCGTTCTGCGGCCGTCCGCGCACCTTGCGACGCGAGGAGCATCAGCTCGGCACGCTCGTGCGCACGATCATCACCTGCGAGAGCTGCCACCGCACGCTGTCGAGCACCATCGGCGTCGCCGGCGCGGCACCCGTCGAGCCCGAACCCGTCGCCCCGGAGCCCGCGCCCGAACCCGCTGCGATGGCGACCAAGGCGAAAGCCAGACCGGCGCCGAAAACAGCCGCGCAGCGCAAGCCGGCCGCCAGGGCCGCCAGCTCAGCCATATCCAAGACGCGAGCCACCAAGAAAGGCAAGTGACCGAGGCGGCGGTGGCGGTCGAGCGCCTCGAGAAGACGCTCGGAAAGAACAAGGTGCTTCGTGGCATCTCGTTTTCAGCCCAGCCTGGCGAGATCTTCGGCTTGCTGGGCCCGAACGGCGCCGGCAAGACGACCACCCTGCGCATCATCTGCACGCTCCTGTCGCCCGACAACGGAACCGTAGAGGTCCTCGGGTTCGACACACGGACCGCCCCGCAAGAGGTGCGCAAGCGAGTCGGCGTGGTGACGGCCGACATCGGTGTGTATCCGCGCCTGTCGGCGCGGGAGAACATCGCCTACTTTGCGCAGCTCGGCGGAGTGCCGGACGGAGAGCTGAAGCGTCGCGTCGACACGGTCATCGAGCGCCTCGACGTCGGCTCGTTTGCCGACCAGCGAGCCGAGAGCCTGTCATCGGGGCAAAAGCAGAAGCTCGCGATCGCGCGTGCGATCGTCCACGACCCGCAGGTGCTGATGTTCGATGAGCCCACATCCAACCTCGATGTGCTCGCATCCAGAGATGTGCGCGAGTTCATGGTCGAGTCCAAAGGGCGCGGCAAGTGCGTGATCTTCTCGACCCACGTGATGCACGACGCCGAGCGGCTTTGTGACCGCATCACGATCTTGCATCAGGGCCAGGTCGTGGCGAGCGGGTCGACGGCCGAGGTGCGGGGCACTGGGCGCGAGCTGGAGGATGCCTTCTTAGAGCTGGTCGGAGAAAAGTGAGGACAGCCTGGATCGTCTATCGGAAAGAGATCATCGAGATCCTGCGCGACCGCCGCACGCTGATTGCGATCGGCCTGGCAGCGCTCGCGACACCGATCGTGCTCAGCGTCATCTCGCAAGTCGCCACCAAGACCGCCACCCAGGAGTACACGATCGGCTACTCGGGCGACATCCCGACCGGGCTGGGCGAGCTGCTGAGTGTCACGAGCCTGAAGCTGGTGCCGGTGTCCGATCCGGCCGCGGCGGCCATGCGCCAGGTGGACATCGGCGTGGCCTTCAAGCCAGGCGAGATCGACGAGTACTACGACCCCAGTCGCCAGAGCGCGCAGATCGCCGACACCCGCCTGCGGACGGTGATCGGCCAGTACAGCGCGGCGCAGGCGGCAGCAGCCCTGCAGCAGCGAGGCATCGACCCCGGCATCCTGACGCCCGTACGCATCGTGGCCCGCCCGCTGACCTCGCCGGTTCAGGCCGCGTCCAACGCCTTTCTCAGCTTCTTCCTGCCCTACATCCTGATCACCATGATCCTGACGGGCGGTTTCTCGGCCGCGCTCGACAGCTCGGCCGGAGAGCGCGAACGCAAGACGCTCGAGAGCCTGCTGCTGACGCCCGCTCCCCGGAGCCGCATCCTGCTGGGAAAGATCGGGGCCGTCACCACCATCAGCCTGGTGGCCGCTGTAGCTGCGATCGGATCAATGCTCGTCGCGCTCTCGCGGGTCTCGCTCCCGAAGGAGTCCGGCATCGGGCACATCGCCGTCAGCCCGGTGGCAGTGCCCATCATGGTGTGGGTCGCGATCTTGATCGCCATCAGCTTCAGCGCCGTCACGCTCGCGCTCGGGACTCTGGCCAAGACGTTCCGCCAGGGCCAGGCCTACGTCACGCCCCTGTACTTCATCACGATCTTCCCGGCGTCGATCATCCTGTTCATCCCGGATTTCAACCCCAGCCTGGCGTACTACCTGATCCCGATCCTGAACGCCGTGCTGGTCCTGCGAGACGCCATCGTTCACAACGCGGTTGAGTGGCCGACGCTCGTGGTGACCTCGATCAGCCTGATCTCGACCGGGGCTCTGGCCTGGTACGCGGCGCTCCGGCTCTTCACCCGGGAAGCGCTACTGACACGCTCCTAGTGTCAGACTGTTGGTGAGGCGAAACGGTGCAGCGCGACGATCGGCTTCGCAGCCTGGAGCGGAAGAGCATGGAGACGATCTTTGCGCCGCTGGACCCCACCGAATCGCTGCCGCGTGAGTTCGTGAAGGACGCTCGCAGGTACAAGACCCTCGGCCGTTGGGAGCTGGCGGGCGCGCTGTGGCTGCCGGCACTGGTCGTCGTCCTGTTTCTCGCCGCCTGGAGCAGCGTGGGTACGACCATGGCGCTCGGCAGCGTCGGCCTCCTTCTGCTCGCCTTCGTTGTCTTCGCCATCTCAGGCGAGCGTCGCCGCTGAAATAGCGACGCTCGACAGGGGGTAATAATTCGGGCATGAATGGAGCTGTGATCGCTGCTTTGGGCCGCTCTCCGATCGGCCGGGCTCGCAAGGGGTCCCTGGTCGACGTGCGGCCGGACGACCTCGCGTCCTATGTAGTCACGAAGGTGCTGGAGCAGCTACCGCAGCTCGAGCGCTCGGAGATCGA
>DASWGF010000138.1:0-2644 GCA_036393875.1 Candidatus Dormiibacterota bacterium | reverse complement strand
AAGCAGCGGCTGACCGAGGCCAACCTCCGGCTCGTCGTCTCGATCGCCAAGAAGTACATCGGCCGCGGGATGTCGTTCCTCGACCTCATCCAGGAAGGCAACATGGGCCTGATCCGGGCGGTCGAGAAGTTCGACTACCACAAGGGCTACAAGTTCTCGACGTATGCCACGTGGTGGATCCGGCAGGCCATCACGCGCGCCATCGCCGACCAGGCGCGGACGATCCGGATCCCCGTGCATATGGTGGAGACGATCAACAAGCTGGTCCGCGTCTCGCGTCGGCTCCTCCAGGAGCTCGGCCGGGAGCCGAGCGACGAGGAGATCGGCGAGGAGATGGGGATCACGCCCGAGAAGGTGCGCGAGATCGTGAAGGTCTCGCAGGACCCGGTCTCGCTCGAGACCCCGATCGGCGAAGAGGAGGACTCCCACCTCGGCGACTTCGTCGAGGACCGCGAGGCCGTCTCCCCGTCCGACGCCGCCTCGCTGACGATGCTCCACTCTGAGGTGGAGGACGTGCTCGACACGCTCACGCCACGCGAGCGCCGCGTGCTGCAGCTGCGCTTCGGGCTGATCGACGGCCACCAGCGCACGCTGGAAGAGGTCGGCAAGCGTTTCGGCGTCACCCGCGAGCGCATCCGCCAGATCGAGGCCAAGGCGCTGCGCAAGCTGCGCCACCCTTCGCGCTCGAAGAAGCTCCGCGACTACCTGGAGTAGGAAGGAGGGGGCAGGCGATGCCTGTCATTACCATCGGGCGGCAGATCGGGGCCGGGGGGAGCTCGGTCGGCCACATGCTGGCGACCAGGCTCAAACTCGACTTCCTGGACGGCGAGCTGATCGATGAGGTCGCCCGCCGTCTCGAGCTGCCGAAGGAGGAGGTCGAGGCGGAGGACGAGCACCCCGGCTCGCTGCTGAGCCGACTCCTACTGGCGCTTGGTGCCGCCAACACCGAGCCGATGATCCCGCCGGAGACCTCGGCCTGGAGCCCGCCCAACGCGGACCCGGTCTTCGACACCCGTCGAGCCGTCCTCCAGATCACCCAGCACGTGATCACGGAGGCTGCGCGCAGCGACAACGTCGTGATCGTCGGCCGCGGCGGCGCCTACATCCTTCACGACCACCCCGGCGCGCTGCACGTATTCCTGCGCGCGGACACGGCGATCCGGGTCAAAACCATGATGGAGCTGGAACACAGCACCGAAGAGGACGCGCGCAAACGCCTGAAGCAAACGGACGAGAACTGGACCGCCTACATCAAGCAGGTCTACGGACACGATCGGACCCTGGCGTCCCACTACGATCTGGTGCTGGACACCGGGCGCCTGGGCTACGACGCCACGGTTGCCGCCATCCTCGCCGCGCTCCCGGGCCGGATCCCCTCTCCCCAAAGGGGAGAGGGTTAGGAGAGGGGCGTAGAGCAGGTAACCTTGTCGGCGTGACTCACGCCCTCGGCTCCCGCACGTCCGGCGTCGACGGCTCCAGCGAAGGCGGTCGGATCAACACCATCAACCTGCCGGGAGCGCTCGTTTTGTACGGGGTCGCGCTGCTCCAGGCGCTCCAGCGCCAGAACCCGAAAACCAAGCTGGCGGTCGCGCCGGTGCAAGTGGACGGGATCTGGTCTCTGGAGCTCAGCTACACCGGGGAGCCGCCGGCCGCAGTGCCGGAGCGCTGGCACGGGCACCGCGTCGTCGTCCGGAAGCCCGAGCCACCGAGTGCCTGAACAACCCCTGACCCCTCAGAGCAAGGTCCGCGACGTCCTCAACCGCCTCGGAGAGAAAGGACGGGACGCCCTCCTGAAGCACGGCTACGACGTCGGCGAGGGATTCGTGGACGTCCTTTCCCAGTACCAGACGCTCCAGCACGCCGCCGAAACGGAGCGGCTCAGGGATTTAGACGGCTTATTGGACTATGTGAACTCCACCCAATGACAGCCGCCCAATTTCCAGTCATATGACTGTTACAAATTCGTGCACGCGGAGTAGTATCCGCAACTGAAATAGGCTCTGGTTCGTTATAGAAGTCAAGGAACACGTCATTGCAAAGGTCAAAGCTGGAACCAGACAAGGGTAAATGTGCCTGTGGGCGCCCTCGGAAGGACGCCGAAGTCTACATCTACCGCTCCCACACGGATCGCTACCTCTTCCACCGCTGCGAATGCGGCACGGAATGGACCGAGCACCAGACCGACGTCGATTCCAACGATCCCGTCAGCTCGGATGAGGTGATCGAGGTGCACAAGCGCCTCGCCACGTTCGAGGGATCGATCGCCGAGCTGCTGGAGCGCCACCCGGCGGTTTAGACCGGGCGGTACGCGTCGGCCGGCCTCGCTGGCACTCGCGAGGGCATCGCAAACAGCGCGCCGGCGAATTCATCGTTGAGCCCCTCAGCCGCGGTCGTGACGAACATCTGCGGATCGTCTCCCCCCACCAGGCACACGCTCGACGGCTGCCCAGTCGGTACGGAAATCGTCTCTGCCAGGCTCCCGTCCGGCCGGTAACGCCTCACTTCGGCCGCTCCCCACATCGCCACCCAGACATGGTCCTCGTCGTCGATGGCCATGCCGTCGGGATACCCGGATCCGCGCTCCATCTGCACGAACACGGTGCGGTCGGCAAGGCCACCGGACTCACGATCGACTGTGAATCGA
>DASWGF010000137.1:0-12787 GCA_036393875.1 Candidatus Dormiibacterota bacterium | reverse complement strand
TGGCGCCTTGGCCGATGAGGTCCTGGACCTCGTACTGGCCCAGCCTGGTTCCGGGTTGAATCGACACGGGCAATGATTATGCGGTCGGGGGTACGCGCGTCCAGCGCTGTTAACGAACGGGCGCGCAGCGTCAGTCGCGGTCAGGGGCCCTCACGAAATCAAGGCGACAGCCTCTGATTTCGTGGGGTTATCTGCAGCCAGCCTCCGTCACGGCCCTGGCGCTTGGCGATGAGCCCCGCCAGGATGGACAGCGCGATCTCATTGGGCGTGAGCGCGCCGATGTCCAGGCCGACCGGGCTCTGGATGCGCGCGATCACGCCTTCATCGACACCCTGGGCGCGCAATGCCTCCAGGTGATGGCCGGTGTGGCGCCGGCTTCCAACCAGGCCGACGAAGCGGGGGTGCTTGGGCAGCAGGACCTCCAGCGACCGCACCAGGTCGGGTGCGTCGTGGTCGGTGTGCACCGCGTAGACGTCAGGGCCGAGCAGCGAGTCGAGGCGTTCGAGGTCGGTGATCGCGGGCGGCCAGTCCCCGCCGGTCAGGCGCTGCGGCCGCGTCTCGACCAGCACCGGCGTGAAGCCCAGCTCCGGCGCAAGGCTGAGCAAAGCTCTCGCCACGGGAGTGGCGCCGAAGACCACCAGCGTCGGCGCCGGCGCATGCGGCTCGAAGTAGACATCGATCGAGCCGAGGTCGTGGCTGTAGGTGCGGAGCTGGGGAGCGCCGGCGTCCGCCACGCGGCTCGCATCCTCGAGGGCGGCGGCGTCGAACTCGCTGCAGCCGAGGGTGCCCGCGAGAGTGGCGGTTCGCGACATCAATAACTTGGCGCCGGTTCTCGAGGGCGGCTCGCCATCGAGCTTGATCACCGTCGCCAGGATCACCTCCTCGCCTCGGCCGAGTCGGGCCGCGAGGTCCTCTTCGAGACTAGGCACGGGCAGGGCTGGGGGTGAGGACGCTGGACATGATGTCGCGCGCGCGCGCGATCTCTTGGTCGCTGGTCGCGTACCCGGTCGTCAGCCGGAGGCTGCCGAGCGCGGCGTCCAGGCTCAGGCCCATCGCGAGCAGGACATGAGATGGATCGAGCGAGCCCGATGCACATGCGGACCCACTCGACGCCGCGATGCCCGCGATGTCGAGGGCCAGCAGCATGTCCTCGCCCTTGCGGTCGGCGAACGCGCAGCTCGCGAAGTTGGGTAGCCGGTCGACCGCGCCGGTAAGCGCCCCCCCGAGCTCGGCGAGAAGGCTGCGAAGGACGGCAGCCTGGATGCGCGCAGCGCTCGCGCGCGCCTCGCGGTCGCGCTGGCAAACCGAGAGCGCGGTTGCAAAGGCGAGCGCGGAGGCGACGTCTTCGTGCCCGGCCCGACGTCCCCACTCCTGCGGGCCGCCGTAAAGCAGCGGATCGATGCGCACGCCGTCCTTGACATACAGCGCCCCGCCGCGGCCGGAGCCAAGCTTGTGGCCGCTGAATGACACGAGGTCCGCGCCGTCGGGGATCGGTATCCAGCGCGGTCCGGCGCATGCATCCACGTGCACGAGGGCGCCGTTTTCGTGGGCGCGGTCGATCACCTCACGCACTGGCTGCAGGGTGCCGACCTCGTTGTTGGCGAGGCCGATGGAGACGAGCGCAGTGCTGGGGGTGATGGCGCCGGGATCGGCGCGAGCCGCGTGATCCACGGGAGCGATGTGCACGCGATGACCGTCGGCTTGAAGTCGCCGAGCGGCGCCCAGAACCGCCTGGTGCTCGGCTGCCCAGGTCAGGATCGTGCGGGACGCCGGCATCCGCCGAGCCGCGCCGAACAAAGCCAGGTTCACGGCTTCGGTGCCCGAGGCGGTGAAAGTGATCTCGGTCCGGCCGGCGCCGAGCGCTTGGGCCGTGAGATCGCGAGCGCGATCGAGCGCCGCGCGGGCGGCCCTGCCTTCGGCGTGGGGGCTGGATGGGTTGCCGTCCGGTAGGTCGCGAAGGGCGGCGGTGACTTCGGCGAGGATGGGCGCGCCGCCGGCGTCGTCGAGAAAAATTCGCTTCAACTGCGGGCCCTCAGGCCCCGATCAGCCCCGGCTGTGGTCGGGCTGGTGGATGAGCTCTTTCAACGTGCCCTGGAAGTTCTTCAGGTACAGGTGAAGGTCGAGGATCTCGTCGACGCTGATCGGCTCCCGGGCGGGCGCTGACTCCACTTCGGCTGCGGTCTCGACGCTCTCGATCTCGTCCACCGCGGCGCCGGCGACGGCCAGGACCACGATGAACGTGACCTGGCACTGCCCACACGTGACCTGCAGGTGGAAGCGCTCCTCCTCATGGCTGAGGACCTGGATGTCACAGCCTTTCAAGCTGCGCCCGCAGACCGGGCAGTTGTAAAAGCGAGCCCGGTCGCGGATGAACTCGATGATGCTCATCGCTCAGGGCATCTTACGCCGCGCGTGTCGGTGGACATCGCCTTAGCGCTGGCCCTCGATGCACGTGCAGCCGGCGGGCCCCACGATCGCCGAGTGCGGCGTGCCGGCGGGCAGCACCATGCGGTCGCCGGCCTTCAGAACGAGCTGCCGCCCCTCCCGCTCCAGGACGAACGTGATCGAGCCGTCCACGCAGTACAGGACCTTCTCATAAGGGTGGCTGTGCGCCGCGTAGCGATCGTGCGCCCCGTTCGACCACGAGTAGCACGAGCCCGCCTCCCTGCTCAGCGCTGTCATCAGCTCGACCAACGTCGCCACCCCTCGATTCTAGAATTCGAATCGGTGAAGCCCAGGTTCCTCGCCGACTGCAACGTCGGGCGGCTCGCGCGCTGGCTGCGCGCGCTGGGCTACGACGCGTCGTATCACCCTCGAATCGATGACGCCGAGCTGGTTCGTGAAGCTGCGGCCGAAAGTCGCGTGCTTCTGACCCGCGACCGGGACCTGACCAAGCGTCGCGTGATTCAGACCGGCGTCGTGCGCGCCATCCTGATCCGCGACGACGAGGTGACCGCGCAGCTCCGGCAGGTGTTCAAGGAGCTTGGGCTGGAGCTCAAGGAGGCGCTGACCCGCTGCATCGAATGCAACTCGGAGCTCGAGGCGCGAGTGGCCTCGACGGTGGCCGAGCGTGTGCCGCCTTACGTGCGCAAGACCCAGTCGCGGTACTCCGAGTGCCCCGACTGCGGCCGCATCTACTGGGCGGGCACGCACTGGCAGCGCATGCGCGAGGTGCTCGCGGGGCTTTGAAGGACGTCCTCCGCCGGTTGCTAGCGGGCGAGCTCACAGAGGACGAAGCTCTCGGCGAGCTGCGGAGCCTGCAGCTCGAGGAGCTCGGCGGCCGGGCGAGGCTGGACCTGGGACGGTTCATGCGGCGCGGAATCCCCGAGGTGGTCCTGGCCACAGGCAAGGCTCCCGCCGATGCGGCCAGGCTCACCGTTGCCCTCGCGGAGCGCCAGGGGCAAGGACTGATCAGCCGGATGACTTCCGAGCATCGCGCCGCACTTGGCCAGGCTGCGGGCGCCGCGCAGATGAGCGTCGTCGACCATGCGAACTCGGCCCGCGTTCTTCGTCCGGGGTTTGAGCCGGAGCGACTCGACGGCAGGGTCGGCCTGCTCACGGCCGGCACTTCGGACGTGGTGGTGGCTGAAGAGGCATTGATGGTGATCGAGGCGTGCGGCCTCGGCACGCGGCTCGAAGCGGACCTCGGCGTGGCCGGCCTGCATCGCTTCGTCGGTCCGCTTGCACAGATGCTGGAATGGGGCGCGGACGTGATCGTCGTGGCGGCGGGCATGGATGGCGTGCTGCCGGGCCTGGTGGCGGGCCTCATCGGCGTCCCGGTGATCGGCCTCCCCGTGTCCACCGGCTACGGTCGAGGCGGCGCAGGCGAAGCCGCGCTCGGCACGATGCTCCAGTCGTGCTCGACCGGGCTGGTGGTCGTGAACATCGACAACGGCGTCGGGGCGGGCGCGGCGGCGGTATTGATCGCGGCGAGGGCAGCGGCGGCCCGCTCGATCAGCGCCGGCGCGGCCGTAGCGCCGCGGCGATCGCCCCCACGATCGCGACCAGCAGCAAGACCCCGAGGATGACGGGCGCGACCGACCTCCACATGTCCGCTGCTCCAGGGAGGGCAAATGTCAGCGCCAGCAGCAGCACACCGAGGATGACCGCCATGAGGAGCCAGGGCACTCCCCGTCGCTGGCGGCCGTAGAACAGGAGCCACAGCAGGCCAGGGCGCTTCTTCACAGCAGGTTAGGCAACTCGCTCAGCCTGACGATGGATCGAATTCCGCTCGGCGCCGGCTCTGAGTTGTGGGCCGTATAAAGAACGGCTTGCATGCCCAGCGACCGTGGCCCTTCATAGTCCTCGCGCGGGCGGTTGCCGACAAACAGCACCCGCTCCGGTGCGATGCCGATCGCATCGAGCGCCGCGTGATAAATCTCGGGCGCCGGTTTGCGACGACCGACCATGCTCGAGAAGACGATCCCGTCCATCAGCTCGCCGATCCCGTTGGAGGCCACCTGGCGCCGCATCATCTCGGGGGGAAAAGGCGCGTTGGAGCAGATGCCCAGCTTGACGCCGCGAGCACGCATCAGCGAGAGCACCTGCAGTGCGTCGGGGTCGACCTTCACGATCCGATCCCAGCACATCTGCTCCGCATCGACGATCTCGTAGAGCAGGCCGTCCGGCAGCGAAAGACCGGCGCGCTCCCAGGACGCCCTGGTCGCTTCGAGCCAGTCGATCTCGTCTTCGCTCTCGCTCGAAACAAATTGCTCTAGGGGCATGAACACCTGCTCCAGGATGACCTCGGCCGGAGGAGCTGACGCGCCCAACACCTCCTCGATGGTCGGCCGGAAATTGCCAATGACCTCGAGCAGCTCTGCTTTGGGGTAGGCGAAAGTGACCAGCGTCTGGCCATAGTCGAACAGGACGCCATCGATCGGTTGCACCTGGCGAATATCCTGAGCGAGTGGCAAAACGGCTGACGCACCTCGATGCGAGCGGGGCGGCGCGCATGGTGGATGTCGCGGACAAGCCGGTCACGTCGCGCGAGGCGCTTGCGGAGTGCGTCGTGCGCATGGCCCCCGCCACCCTGCGGGCAGTGCGTGAGGGGACCCCGAAAGGCGATGCGATGCAGGTCGCCAGGATCGCCGGCATCATGGCCGCCAAACGCACTTCGGAGCTGATCCCGTTGACTCACCCGCTGCCGCTCGCGAAAGTCGACGTCGATTTCGAATTCGTCAAGGGGGGCGTGCGTGTGCTGGCGCGAGCGCGAGTTGTGGGCCAGACCGGCGTGGAGATGGAAGCGCTCACCGCCGCGGCCGTGGCGGGGCTCACGCTTATCGACATGACCAAGGGCATCGAGCGGGGCGTCGCCCTCGAATCGGTGCGGCTGCTCGAGAAGTCTGGCGGCCGCTCCGGAACGTGGAAGCGCCCGGCCGGCAAAGCATCGCGATGAGCACAGCCCACGTCGTCACCATCAGCGACGGCGCATTCCATGGCCAGCGAGAAGACAAGAGCGGCCCGGTTCTGGTGGGCCTTCTGAGCCGAGCAGGTTTCGAGGTTGGCGGCCCGCAGGTCGTGCCCGATGAGGCCGAGCGCATCTACGAGGCGGTGAGCAGCGCGGTCGCGCGGGGCGTCGACCTGGTGGTTTCCAGCGGTGGCACCGGGCTGGGTCCGCGCGACGTCACGCCCCAGGCCATGGCCGCCATCCTCGATTACGAGGTGCCTGGAATCGGCGAGGCGATGAGGCGCGCAGGCGAGACCACCACGCCGATGGCGGCCCTCTCACGCTCGATCGCCGGCGTCCGCCAGCGGACACTCATCATCAGCGTCCCCGGCAGCCCGCAGGGCGCCTCCGAATCGCTGGAGGCGGTGATGCCGATCGTCGGCCACGCCATCAAGCTGCTGCACGGCGACACCACGCACAGTTGAACGTCAACTCGGACCTCGGCGAGGGCGCGGGGGCAGACGAGGCGATCCTGCCTTACATCGACAGCGCCAACGTCGCCTGCGGTGTGCACGCGGGCTCGGCGTCGACGACCATCGCGACCGCGCTCCTGTGTCGCCGCCTGGGCATCGAGATCGGCGCCCACCCCGGCTACGACGACCGGGAAGGCTTCGGGCGCCGCGAGCTCGGGCTGTCCGCCGAGGCCATCGAGGCGCTCGTGTCTTTCCAGGTCGCCGGCCTGGCCGCGGTCGTACCGATCGCGTACGTGAAGGCGCACGGCGCCCTCTACCATCGCTGCCAGCAGGACCCCGCCGCGGCCGACGCGGTGGCGCGCGTCGCCAAAGCGCATGCGGTCGGCCTGATGGGACAGCCGGGCACGGAGCTGCTGGCCGCGGCCCGGCGGGCAGGCATCCCCGCGTACCGGGAAGGATTCGCGGATCGGCGCCTGATGCCCGACGGCAGCCTCGCGCCGCGAACCGAACCGGGCGCGTTGCTTGACGTCGCCACGGCGACAGCACAGGCAGTACGCCTGGCGCGGTCCGGGGAGTACGACACGATCTGCATCCACGGCGACTCGGAAGACGCGGTCGCGATTGCCGCCGCGGTGCGCCGCGCGCTTCGCGATGCGGGGGTGGAGACAGTTCCCCTCGCCGGCCGCGGCGGCGTCTAGTTGGGGCTCGAGGTGATCTCGGAGCTCAAGGACCTGCGCGACCTCCGCGCGTTGGAGCAGCTTTTCGCCGAGGTGTGGGTCCGGCCTCGGCCTCCGATTGTCTCCGACGTCCTCATGGCCCTAGCCCACTCAGGCAATTACGTCGTCGGAGCGCAGCGGGACGGACGGCTGGTGGGCGGGCTGGTCGGCTGGCTCGGCGGCTCGCCGCCCGACCATTTGCTCCTCCACTCGCACATCCTCGGCGTCGTGGCCGAGGGCCGCGGGCTTGGCTTCGAGCTCAAGCAGCATCAGCGCAGGTGGTGCCTCGAGCGTGGAGTGAAGCTGATGGAGTGGACGTTCGATCCCCTCGTGCGGCGAAACGCGTACTTCAACTTCAACAAGCTGGGCGCAGAAGCGCGCGAATACCTGGTCAACTTCTATGGCGAGATGACCGATGGCATCAATGCCGGCGAGGAGTCAGACCGGCTCCTGGTCAGCTGGCGGCTGGACTCCCGGCAGGTGGTGGAGGCAGCGGCGGGACGTCCGCATGACCCCGCCGCTGAAGACCTGGAGCGCTGGAAGATCGATTCGCTCGTCTCGCTGGGTCCGCGCGGGGAGCCGGTACCGCGATCGTCAACAGCTCGCGTGGTCGTGTGCCAGACGCCGGAGGACATCGTTGCGCTGCGGCGCTCCGATCCGCAGCTCGCACGCGCCTGGCGCATCGCTGTGCGTAATTCCCTGTCTTCGGCGTTCGACGCCGGCTATGCAGTCACCGGCGTGACGCGCACCGGCTGGTACGTGCTCGAGCGCGGATAGACTTTCTCAGATGCTGCAGGTGGGCGAACGAGCGCCTGAGTTCAAGCTGCCGACCACCAGCGGCCGGGAGCTGACGCTGGCCGACGCCCTGGACAAGCACAAGGCTCTCGTCTTCCTTTTCTATGTGCTTGATTTCACGGGTGGTTGAAGGACCGAGCTGACCGAGTTCCGGTCACGGCACGAGGCGGCCGCCGCGGATGGCATCGGCATCTACGGCATCAGCGTCGATTCGGTGTTCTCGCACCAGGCGTTCGCCAAAGAGCTCGGTGGGCTGCCCTACGACCTCATCGGCGATTTCGAGCGCAAGATGGTCACCGATTACGGCGTGCGCCGGGACGACGTGCCCGGATACTCCGGCATGGCGCGACGCACGATCTTCGTCATCGACCACTCGGGCACCATCCGATGGACCTGGCAGGGCTCGCGCGAGCAGCCGCTGCCCGACTACGACGCCGTGATCGAAGAGGCACGAAAAGCCGCGCAGGCCTAGCCCCTCAGCGAAGCGTTTCGAGCGCGGCGGCCAGCGTCAGCCGCATCTGACGGGCGCGTTCGAGCGTCACCTCTTGGAAGTGCAGCTCGTCGCCTGGGATCAGCTGTCCCGCCACGGGCATGGAGGCGCTGACCACCGTCGCCACCACCGGGTAGCCGCCCGCGGTCTGGTGGTCGGCCATGAGCAGGATCGGCTGCCCGCCGTGCGGAACCTGCACCGCGCCCGCGGTGAGCCCGAAGGAAAGCAGCTCCTCGCCTGAGGTCGCCAACCTGGGGCCATCGAGTCGATAGCCCATCCGGTCCGCCTCGCGGCTGACCTTGAACGTCGCGCCGAAGAGCAGGCCGCGGCCTTGCGCATCCAGCCGCCTCACGTGCGGCCCGGCGATCGCGAAGAGCGTGTGGTCGAGATATTGAGGACGCATACGTTCGATGAGGTGACGGCCGGAGACCGCGGGTCTCGTCGCCTCGCGCGCGGCGCTGATCTGATCGCCGGCTTTCAGGTTGCGCCCGTGCATACCGCCGCGGGCCGCCAGGAGGTTCGTGGACGCAGAGCCGAGCCAACGATCGGCCTCGATGCCCCCGGCGATCGCGATGTAGGCCCGCCCGCCTGAGCGCCGTCCGCCGAACGACAGACGGTCGCCCTGGCCCAGGAAGATGCCGGTCCAAAATGGCGCGGCGTGGCCGTTGACGCGTGCGTCGAGGTCGGCGCCGGTGATTGCGACCAGGCAGGAATGCTCGGCGACCAGCTGAGGGCCGGTGAGGGTGCACTCGAGGGTGGCATCGCCCTCGGGGTTGCCCACCACCAGGTTGGCCGCCCTGTGCGCGAAGCGATCCATGGCGCCTCCGGGCTGCACCCCGGCGGCGATTGCATGCGGGCGGCCGAGGTCCTGCACGGTCGTGAGGAGTCCTGGCTCGATTACCCGCAGGACGGTGGTCAACTCTTGGCGGCGAAGAACTTCACCCGGTCGCCCGCACGAAAGAGGCAAGGCGGATCGCTGTCGGGCAGGAACAGCTTCACCGAGGTCCGCCCGATCAGGTGCCAGCCTCCGGGCGTCGGCAGCGGATAGATGCCGGTCTGACGTGCCGCGATAGCCACCGAGCCTGCCGGCACCTGCGTGCGCGGCACATGCCGCCTGGGCAGCTGGAGCTCCTCGGGCAGCGGTCCGAGGTATGCCCAGCCGGGGACGAAGCCCACCAGGAACACGCGGTAGATCGGCCTGGAGTGAAGCTCCACGATCCTTGCGGGCGACAGCCTGAGCCGGGCGGCGACCTCTTCGAGGTCCGGTCCTTCGTACACGACGGGAATGCGATGGAGCCGGCCCGGCTCCGCCATCGGCGGTCGCTTGGCCGCCAGCCGCTTGATGGCGGCGCCCAGGCCATCGGGGGTCGTCTGGTCCGGGTCGAAATGCACAGTGACCCCGGTGTACCCCGCCACGGCTTGGCGCACGTCTCGCCGCTTCTTCAACGCGGCAGCGAGCGCAATCGCCCGCGTGTTCAGCGCGGTGTCGAGCCGCGTACCCAGCTCGGCCAGCAGCGCCGTGTCACCCAGCGGGTGGATTCGTACCCGAGGGGCCGGGCGGGTGGAGGGTGGCGGAGGCATATGCGCTCACAAGGATGGCGTAGAAGACGCCCGGGAAGAGGCCGACGCACAGCAGCCCCACGCACGCCACCGCGATGACCCATGCGGTCACGATCGCGGCCGCGACCAGGTTCCAGGCCGGAAAATCGCGCTTGACCTCGCGCAGCGTGGTCCGAAAGTCGAACAGGTCTCCAGGCCGCCGCGTCGCCGCGAAGCGGCTCGTCCCATGCGGCATCAGGATGAGGAGCAACAGGCCCCACGGGAGCGCGAGCAACAAGGCCGCTTCAACGTGCGGAAATACCTGGGACTGCGCGTAGCTCACGGGCCACGGATGCGCGCCGCCGATCGCATCGGCGAGCGGGTTCAGCGCTATGACGAACAGCGCCGAAAGCAGCAGCAGCACGACCGTGGTCCAGAACCCGTCTTTGAGCAGGCTGGCCGACAGCCTCCACGGCGGAGGCGGCTGGGTCGGATCGTCCTGGGCGCGGCGCGTGGCGGCGATCGAGTAGCCGAGCAACGGGATGAACGTGATCGGCAGGAACAGCACGGCCAGCGTTCCGATCGCAAATCTAAGTCCCCACGCGCCGCGGAACGGCCACGCGAATGACGCCGCGACACGCTTCACCGCTGACACCTTAAGCGTGGGGTTGGTGCCCCAACCGGCACCCTCGTGTCACATTTGGGGCCTGCAACACTCTTCTGCGCTGAGCACTTTGGGTGCCCTGGCAAGCCAGGCCACCCGGCACCAAGCCCATTTCGGTCTGAAACCGCCTCCCGCGTCTGCGACGCGGGGGCCCCAGTGGAATTTCAGACCGGGAAGGATGGGCTTTCTAAATTAGGATGCGGCCACGCCAGTGAACGCACTGCTCACCGACCTGTACGAGCTCAACATGACCACCAGCTACCTGCGCCGCGGCATGACCGGCACGGCCACGTTCAGCCTGTTCGTGCGCTCTCTGCCCTCCGCGCGCGGATTCCTGGTCGCCGCCGGGGTCGAGTCCTGCCTCGACCGGCTCCAGGACTTTCGGTTCGAGGAGGACGACATCCGCTACCTCCGCGACACGCTGCGGTACGAGCCCCGCGACCTCGAGGCGTTCCGCCGCTTGCGGTTCACCGGCGACATCTGGGCGATCCCGGAGGGCCGCATCGCGCTCGCCGGCGAGCCGATCCTGGAGGTCACCGCACCGCTGCCCGAGGCGCAGCTCATCGAGACGATGTTCCTCAACTTGATCACTTTCGAGACCACCATCGCGAGCAAGGCTGCCAGGTGTGTCGTCGCAGCCGGCGGCATCGACGTGATCGATTTCTCGTTTCGCCGCACGCAAGGCATCGAGGCTGGAATCGACGTCGCCAGGCTCTCCTCGATGGTCGGTTTCATATCGACCAGCAACGTCGAAGCCGCCCGCCGGTACGGGCTCGTCGCAGCCGGCACCATGGCGCACTCCTACATCGAGTCATTTCCGACCGAGGTCGAAGCGTTCCGCGCCTATGCGCAGGACTTTCCCGGGCGCGTGACGTTTCTTGTCGACACGTACGACACGGTCACCGGGATCAAGCACGCGATCGCGACCATCAAGGAGCTCGGTCCGACCGGCCGGCTTGGAATCCGGATCGACAGCGGTGACCTGGTCGCGCTTTCCAAGCAAGCCAGAAAGATGCTCGACCTGGCCGGCCTCCCGCACGTCCGGATCGTCGCCAGCGGTGGGCTCGACGAGTTTTCGATCGACCAGCTCGTGCGGGATGGAGCGAAGATCGATGCATTCGGCGTCGGTACCAGGATGGGTGTCTCCGCCGATCATCCATACCTCGATACCGCGTACAAGCTGGTCTGCTACGAAGGGCGGCCCGTCATGAAGCTGTCGCGTGGCAAGGTGACTGCGCCCGGACGCAAGCAGGTGTTCCGCCGCTCACGGCCTTTCGGCGATCTGGTCGGGCTGCACGACGAGGAGGTGCCGCTGGGACGCGAGCGCCTGCTCGAACCCGTGATGATCAACGGCGCACGCCGGGCCGCTCGATCCGGGATCGCGGAGGCGAATGCACGGTTCGCGGCCGACCTCGAGCACGTGCCGGCCGAGGCCAGAGACATCCGCTCACCCAGACCTCCCCTGGTGCGCCCGACGCCCGCGCTGCGGGCGATGACATTGGAGACCCGGCGCGGCCTGGTCGCCCGCAACCGAAAGGCGCACTGACCGAACTCGCCGCGGATAGCTTGGCCGGCCGACTTTTGAACATGTTCAGTTAAACCCTTGACTTAGGCCTGCCCGCGGGGTATGGTCGAGTTGAACATGTTCAAAAATACATCGAGACCAGGGAGGTCCAATGAAATGCTTGCTCGCCTCGCCCGCCCGGCGTACATCGGAGCCGCTTGGCTCTTCGCGATCCTCATCCCGCTGCAGTTCTTCTTCGCGGGCACCGGCATGTTTTCGAACACCGGCTTCTCGCCTCACGTATACCTGGGTCTCATCCTCCATGCGATCTCAGGGGCCTTGATCGCGTTCGCGGTGATCGGCCGGCTCCCGCGCCGCGCCCTCGAATACGGCGTCCTGCAGTTCGTTCTGATCGGGATGCAGGTCGTCCTGGTGCGGGTGGCGTCGCCCTCGGCGACGATCTCGATCGAACCGCAGTTCGTGAGCAATCTGATAATGACGGTCATGCAGCCGATCCACGACGTGCTTCGCGGCAACGCCGGCTTGGTCGGGTCGCTCCACGCCGTGAACGCGCTCGCGATCTCCGGGGTTGCCGTCCTGACCGTCTTGTACGTGCGAAAGCTGGGCTCGGCCGTTCCCACCGGCGTCCGGATAACCACCTGACGAACGCTCGAGTCCGCGACCAACAGCAAGGGCTGACGCCCAAGGGAGAGCAGACCAGGGCGGCGATCTTCAACGCCGCCCTGGAGCTCTTCCGTACACGGGGCTACGAAGCGACGACCATGCGCGCGATCGCAGAGCGGGCCGGGCTCTCGCTCGGGAGCTCGTACCACTACTTCCCGTCCAAGGAGCACCTGGTCCTGGAGTTCTACAGGCACCTGCACGAGCTGCATGTGGCCGCCTGCGCGCCGATCCTCGCCCGCGAGAAAAAGCTAGCGCCCCGGCTGCGCGGAGTGATTCGTGCCGTCGTCCTCAATACCGAGCCATACCACGAGGTCTCCGGCGCGATTTTCAGCACGGTTGCCAACCCAGGCAGCCCGCTGAATCCGTTCAGCCCGCAGTCGAAGCCACTCCGGGACGAAGTGATCGGCCTGTATGCGGAGGTCGTGAAGGGCTCAGACGTTCACCCTCCTGCCGATGTTGCCGCCGAGCTGCCTCGCCTCCTGTGGCTGTACCAGATGGGCATCCTGTATTTCTGGGTGATGGATCGATCGGAG
>DASWGF010000136.1:0-10903 GCA_036393875.1 Candidatus Dormiibacterota bacterium | reverse complement strand
GAGCTGAACCGGCTGGTGGGCGAGGCCTCGGCCGCGCAGCTGAGGGTGGGCCATGTGTTCGGCTCCGAGCTGCACCTGGACCCGGACGCCATCACCCAATATCGCGAGCTGACCACGGTGATCAACCAGCTCCAGGAGGTCACGGAGCGCACCCGCATGGTGCCGGTGGGGACGCTCGAGCCCATCCTGCACCGGACCGTCAGGGACGTGGCGCGCGCGGCCGGCAAGGATGTGCGCTGGGAGGTGTCCGGCGAGGACGTCGAGGTCGACCGAGGGGTGCTCGAGGAGCTGGTGTCGCCTCTTCTCCACCTGGTCCGGAATTCGGTCGGGCATGGCGTCGAGCTCCCCGACCAGCGGCGCGCGGCCGGCAAGGCGATGCAGGCCGTGGTCGGGCTCCATGCTGCGCAGGTCGGATCCAAGGTCGTGATCTCGATCAGCGACGACGGCGCAGGCATCAACGTCGCCGCGGTGCGGGCTTCAGCCGCCAAGGCGGGGGTCGACGTGACCGCGCTCACCGAAGAAGAATCGCTGCACCTGATCTTCCGTTCCGGGATCTCGACGGCGAAGGTCGTCACCGAGGAGTCGGGTCGAGGCGTGGGACTCGACGTCGTGGCCACCGCCGTCGCGGCCATCCACGGCACCGTCCAGGTTGTGAATCATCCTGGCGCCGGCGCCGAGTTCCGGATTGTCGTGCCCATCACGCTCACAGTCGTTCCATGCCTCATCGTCTCCATCTCGGGCCAGTCCTTCGCGCTGCCGCTGCAAGGAATCGTGCGCATGCTCGAGGCTCAGCACGTCCAGATCGTGAGCGGGCGCCGGCTGGCCCTCGTCGACGGGCGTGCGATTCCGGTTTCCGACCTCGCCGCGCTCCTCGGCCTGCCTTCCGCCGAAGAGGGGCCGTGGGTTCTACTCGGCACGGCTGAGAGCTCGCACGCCTTCCAGGTGGAGACGGTGCTGCAGAAGCGAGACGTGGTCGTGCGCGGCCTGACCGGCCGACTGCGCGATCTCAAGTCGGTGAGCGGGGCAAGCATCGAACCGAACGGCTCCATCCTGCTGGTGCTCGACGTTCAGAATCTCCTCGAACGCGCCAACTCCGTCAGCGTCGCGGCCGAGGTCGCCAACCAGCCCGCCACGCCCGCGCCGCAGCTCTCCGTGATGGTCGTCGACGACGCCCTGATGGTGCGGGAGCTTCAGCGCTCGATCCTGGAACGCGGAGGCTACGCAGTGCGCACCGCGAGCGACGGCGCCGAAGCACTGGGCATGCTGGCCGAACTCCCGGCCGACCTGGTCGTAACGGACGTGGAGATGCCCAATCTCGACGGCCTGCACCTGATTGAAAGCATCAGAAGGCATCCCCGCCTGGCCAACATTCCCATCCTGATCGTCTCCTCGCATGGGAGCGACGAGGATCACCAGCGCGGCCTCGACGCCGGCGCGGATGCGTATATCGTCAAGACTTCCTTCGACGAGGTAGGACTGCTCAGTGCCGTGTCGCGGCTGTTGGGCCGCACCGCGGATCCAACGGCGCACCGTCGGAATGGCACACGCGGGCTCGCGCAGAGCAATACCTTGCAGCCCGTCGAAGCCGCAACGCCGAGGACACCGTGAATCCGCTTGATCACGCGACGCAGCTCCTGCGCACGCGGGCGGGACTCAAGGCCGAGCCAGCAAGTCGTGCTCGGCTCGAGCGACTGCTCGAGGAGAGCGCGCACCTCGCAGGCATTGCGGTGCCCGCGTACGTCGACCTGCTCGACAACCAGCCTGCCGCATTTGACGATTTGCTAGACCGAGTCACTGTTCAGCACAGCGCCTTTTTCAGGGACCCTGCTCAATTCGCGGCAATTTCCGACCTCGTTCGCAAAGCGAGCGGTGCGCCTCACACCGTCTGGAGCGCGGGCTGCGGAAACGGCCAGGAAGCGTACAGCCTGGCCATGCTCATCGATGAAACCGGCCGTCACAACTGGCAGGTTGTCGCCACCGACGTCTCATTCCGTGCGCTCGCCCGAACCGAGATCGCGCGGTATTCGGAGGGTGAGCTGCGCGGGTTGTCGCCCGAGCGCCGGAGGCGGTTCGTAACGGCCCGGCCGGGCGGCTATGAGATCGCTCCATTCATTCGACGCTACGTGCACATCGCCCACCACAATCTCGCGCTCGCCGATGCTTCCCCGAAGAGCGTGCCCAAGGCAGACGTGGTGTTCTGTCGCAACGTCCTCATGTACTTCGGTCCGGAAGAGTCCGAAGCGTGCATTCGGCGCATCGCCGACTGCATGGCCCCGGGCGGCTACCTTTTCTTGGGCCACTCGGATTCGCCCGGGCGCCTGACGGGCTCATTCGAACCCGTAAGGGTGGCCGGCGTGCTCTGCTACCGCAGGCTCACCGCGCCCGCGCCTGCTGCCGCGAGCATCGGAAGGCGGCAGGATTACGCCCCACCGCGTCCCGACCTGGCCGGGCTGATGGCGGAAGGCGGTCATGCGGCATCGAACGGCAACCTGGGGGCTGCGGTCCGCGCGTTTCGCCAGGCGACCTACCTCAACCCCAACCTGGCGATCGCCTACTTTCAGCTCGGGGCCGCCCTCGAGCTGGCGGGCGACCCACGCGAAGCACGACGCTCCTTCGCGGCGGCCGGGCTGGCGATGATGAGCGGGGATGGCGCCGAGGACCTCTCTGGGCTCGAGGGCTATTCGCAACGCGACCTGGCGCGCGCCATCGCCTCCAAGCTGACCGCGGCCTGTTAAGTGTCCTGCCCCCGAAGCTCCTTGCATCTGCGCGGCCTAGGAGGCCAGGCGCCTGCGGCGCTGAAGCCGGCGTCGAGGGGCCCGGCGCTGCGTCGTCACGCATCTACGCGATGCGCTCCTCCTAGCGCCACCCTCTCCTTGGCTCCGGCCTCCGATGCCGCGGATCTGCAGCGGACGTCGGGAGCAGGACACTGATGAGCGTGCAAGACATAGTCCTCGTCGACGACGATCGCGTGATCCAGAAGATGGTCGGCGGCTTTCTGGAACGGAGGGGCTACCAGGTCCGCAGGGCCAGCGACGGCATCGAAGCCCTCCAGCTCATCCACGACAGCGTCCCGGACATGGTCATCACCGACGTGCGCATGCCCGAGCTGAACGGCATCGAGCTGACCTCTCGGCTTCGGGGCAACCACCGAACCGCCGGCGTTCCCATCCTCATGTTCTCGGACCTGGGAGCGCCGCCGGACGCGCTCGCCGGGTACGCGGTCGGCGCCGACGACTACTTGCCCAAGCCCTTCGAGCTCGCGATCCTCGAAGCCAAAGTCCAGTCATTGCTGCGGCGCTCGGCAGGCGCATCCGTAAGAGCGAATCGAGGCAGGGTGATCCTCTTCGCCCACGCGAAAGGCGGCGTCGGCACGACTTGCCTCGCAGTCAACACGGCGGTGCTTCTGGCCGCGCGCTCCGCCAGGCCGGTCGGCCTGCTCGACCTCGACGTGGAGTTCGGCGACTCGGCCGTATATCTCAACCTCCATCCAAACCAGACGCTGGCCGACCTCAAACCCGCACCCGGGACTGTTGTCGACGAGGCGTTGTTCGAAGGCTTCGTGACGGAGTCAGGAAGCGTCCGCCTGGTGGTCGGCGCGGACCTTCCCGAGCGCGCTGAGCTGGTCACTCTGCCGGCGGTCCAGCTGGCCATCGATCGGCTCAGCGCCACCTGCGCGTACGTGCTCATCGACGCGCCCACCTCGTTCAGCGAACGCACGCTGACGGCTCTCGACACCAGCGAAATGATCTGCCTGGTCACTTCGGCGTCGCTGCCGTCGCTGAAAGCCACCCGCCGCTGCCTCGGCCTCTTCGACAAGCTAGGCGTTGCGGCCGGACGCGTCCGCTTGATCCTCAACTACAGCACCGCCCATGCCATGGACACGGAATCGGCCGCCAGAGTCCTTGGGCGTCGCCCGGATTTCGTCGTCCAGAGATATGAAAGCCTTGACGCGGCCGCCAACGGCGGCCGGCCACTGGTCGCATCAGATCCCACCGATCCCCTGGTCGCCGACCTCATGAGACTGGCCGACGTTATCGTGGCGGGCATACCGATGCGCCCGGAGCTGACGGCTTAGGCGAGACATACATTTGCTCGTCATTCCCCTCTGGGCTGCGCCTGCGGCCCCTCTGGGCTGCGCCTGCGGCGGAGCCCACCTCCCCACGAGTGGGGAGGCCAGGCTTAGTTCAGGAGACCTCCCAGGTGCTGCTGGAACATGTCGGGGTGGGCCTTGAGCACCCGCAGGATGACTTCGCCGTTGAACTCGCGCGCGTCGTACTGGCATAGGGTTACCGCCGGGTATCGCCTGGCCATCACCTCATATGCCTCCTCGTAGGCCAGCATCTCGGCGTCTGACGAAAACATCGAACGTTCACACGCCATCTCGCCGACGACTCGCAGGATCGTCGGGCCGCCGGCAAGTGCCTTCCCGAAAAGCCGCTCCCAGTTGGCGAGGGCTTCCGCGACTGTCGCCCCCGGCCATCCGACTACGGTCATGCGGCCGCTCCGTTCAGCCGCATCAAAATCGACCCCCTGCTCCTGATTGAGGGCCTTGACGTAGCGGTCCAGAACGGCGCCCGTCGCGGCGAGGAATGCGGGCTGCCCTGATCTCAGGCCCTCGGCCAGGAAAGGAACGGCAAGCCTCAGGCCGCCGAGGTCTGTGCTGTAGATGGGGGCCAGATGCGTTCGGACCGGGATCGGCGCACCTCCGACGGTAACCGTCGCGGCCTGGCGCGAAGGCAGAGGGTCCCCGGTACGCTGGCCGAGGAACTGGACCAGGTCTGCGGTGGCGAAACGGCGTTCGCGACGCCGCCCCACGCGACGCGCCGGGAGGAGGCCCGCATCGCTCCAGCGGCGAATCGATGCCTGGCTCACCCTCAGGAACCGAGCCGCCTCTTCAGTATTAAGCAGATCATTACTTACCACTGCATTGCTTCCCTGCCTGTGCAGTATTGCACATCACTGTGAAATACTATACCGAGAGATTCGTCGATTCCCCTGTGTTTCTCGATCGGAGTTCCCAATGTCCCCGAGCCAACGTTGAGCGTATCCCCATCGAACCCCGTCCGAGTGCTGGTCGTCCAGGACCATCCGCTCCTGGCCTCGGCCATCGCCCGGGTCCTGGAAAGCGAGGACGACCTGACCGTGGTCGGCATCGCCCGGCGGGGCGATCAGGCCGCCGAGGTCTGTGCTGTAGATGGGGGCCAGATGCGTTCGGACGGGGATCGGCGCGCCTCCAACGGTAACCGTCGCGGCCTGGCGCGAAGGCAGAGGGTCCCCTGTCCGCTGGCCGAGGAACTGGACCAGGTCCGCGGTGGCGAAACGGCGTTCGCGACGCCGCCCCACACGACGCGCCGGGAGGAGGCCCGCATCGCTCCAGCGCCGAATCGATGCCTGGCTCACCCTCAGGAACCGAGCCGCCTCTTCAGTATTCAGCAGACCGTTACTTACCACTGCATCGCTTCCCTGCCTGTGCAGTATTGCACATCACTGTGGAATACTATGCGGACAGATCCGTTGTTTCCCCTCCCTTTTTAGTTCGGAGTTCCCAGTGTCCCGGAGCCAACGTTGAGCGTATCCCCATCGAACCCAGTGCGAGTGCTGGTCGTCCAGGACCACCCGCTCCTCGCCTCGGCCATCGCCCGGGTCCTGGAAAACGAGGATGACCTGACCGTGGTCGGCATCGCCCGGCGGGGCGACCAGGCCGCCGTGATGGCGGCCAGCGAGCAGCCCTCGGTGGTCCTCATGGACTTCCGGCTCCCCGATTCCAGCGGGCCGGCGGCCGCCGCCAAGATCAGAGCCGCCGTCCCTTTGGCCGCGATCGTGTTCCACAGCGCCGACGAGTCCGAAGCGGCGCTTCTGGACGCCATCGATGCCGGCGCGATGGCCTACCTGACCAAGAAGGCAACCGCGGACCAGATCGTCGGCGCGGTCCGCCGAGCGTCGGTCGGCGAGGTCCTGATCCCGGTGGCGCTCTTCGCCAAGGCCATCGCGCGGCAGCGGAAGGTGGTCACCGAGAGGCAGGCACACGAGAAGCTGGTGGCCGAATTCACGCCCCGCGAGCTCGACGTCCTGCGGCTCCTGGCCGAGGGCCTCGACACGGTGACGCTGGCCGAGCGCCTCGGCATCGCCGCCCATACCGTCGAGTGGCACGTCCGTCACCTGATCGAGAAGCTGGGGGTCCACTCCAAGCTTCAGGCCGTCATCGCCGCCGCCCGTTTGGGGCTCATCGAGCTGTAAAGCCCGCGTACTACGAGGCTTAGGGCACGAGCACCCTCTGCATAGAGGGCATCCGGCCAATGTCGGCGCATGGCGACTTTGCGACCTATACCGCGTAAACCTGACTGATGGGAGTCGTGGGCGTTGTTTTCGCCCTTTTCACGATCGGGTACGTCCTTGGCGTCTGGACCGCCTGCGGAGTCTTCAGGCAGCCACAGCCCGCGCAAGAAGACGCCGAGAGGCAGACATGACCCGTGCCCGGCCCCCCACCTCGGCCAAGGTGATCGACTTGAACATGCCCATAGCCGATCATGCCCGGGAGGAACTGGTCTGGCTGCTGAGCCACGACCTCAGCGATGCCCTCTCGAGCATTGTTGGCTCCGCGGAGCTGATCGACTCCGGCGACCTCACAGACGACCAGCGTCGTCTCTTGGCCGGGATCTTGCTGCGGAAAGCAGGGCGGCTGAGCGCCCTGGTCAACAACGCCGTGGCGCTGCAGCGTCTCGAGACCGGTCATCGCGAGCTCGACATCGCTCCGGTCGACTTGCGCTCGCTGATCGAACGGGCCGTGGTGGCTGCCGGCGAAGACGACGAGCGGCCAATCGACGTGCACGTGCCGGCAGACCTGCCGCTCGTGTCAGCCGAGGCCGAGGCCATCCACGAGGTGCTGGCCAACTTCCTGTCCAATGCCCGTAGGTTCTCACCCGAAGGTGGTGCGATCAGCGTCACGGCTCGCGTGGTCGCAGACATGATCGAGGTCAGCATTCAAGACCACGGCATCGGGATAGAGGCCATGGACCTGCCCAAGCTCTTCCATAAGTTCTATCGCGCCGATCGTGGAGTCGGCCGGCACACGCCCGGCGCCGGCCTGGGACTGGCCATCACCCACACCATCGTCGAAGCCCATGGCGGTCGCGTCGCAGCCAGCTCCAGGGGTTTGGGGAAAGGCGCGCGTTTCGGATTCACGCTCCCGATCTCACAACCGGACGGCAGGTCCGCCGACGTGCTCATCATCGAAGACGAGGCGTGGTTCGCGAGCATCCTGAGGGTCGAGTTCGCGGCGCAAGGCCTGAGCACGGTGCGAGCCGCCGACGCTGAGACCGCCGAGCGCCTGCTCGTTGACATGGCGCCGCGGGCGATAGTCCTCGACCTGGCGCTGCCCGGCCTCCCGGGCGAGGATTTTCTCGCTCGGATGTCAGCGGCTGGTGGCAAGCGCCTCCCGGTGCTGGTGCTGACGGTCAAGAACCTCGATCCCGACGAGATTTCAGCGCTCGAGGCCGAGGGCGCGATTGCAGTTCTGCCGAAAGAGGCCGGCGCTCCCCAGGCTACAGTGACCCTGATCGCCGAGGTTCTGGCGCTCGAGAGGGCGGCCGGATGAGGACTCGCACTCCTCCCGGGCTGCAGGTCTTGCGGACCGTGGTCATCGCCGACGACGAATCGAGCATGCGCCTCCTCGTCCACGCCACGATCGAGTCCGACGACTACTGCGTGGTCGAGGCTGTGGACGGCGCCGAGGCCTGGGCGATGGTCCAGAAGCACAGGCCTGCGCTCGTGCTGCTCGACGTGCAGATGCCTGGGCGTAGCGGCCTCGAGGTGCTGGGGTTGATCAAGGCCGACCCGAGCCTCGCGGCGACACGTGTCATCCTCCTGACCGCCAAAGCTCAGGAGACCGACATCGAGTCCGGTCTGATCGCCGGCGCCGACTTCTACCTGACCAAGCCATTCTCGCCGCTGGACCTCCTGACCCGGGTTGAAGAAGCCCTTCAGCTCTGATGGGTGTGCAGCCACATGAGCGTGATCTGAGGCGCGGGCCGCCTCGCCGCCCAGGCTGGTCGCTTCGCAACTACATGGCCCTGTTCATGGCCGTCCTTCTTGGTGTGGCTGCTCTCGCGGCTTTTGCGGTCCGGAGCATGGCCGAGATGGATGCTCGCCAGTCAGCCGGCGCGGATGCGAGTTTCGCGTCGGAGAGGGCGGCCCAACAGCTGAAGGCGGGGTTTGATCAAATCGCGTTGGTCTCAGGTCCCCTTGCCGGCGATCCCAGCATGGCGATTGTTTTCGCCGATCCGAGCAAATGCCACTTCGGCTATGCGCCGATAGGTGCGTTCGTCACCGGCCACATCGACCTCGTGAGGCTCGACGGCTCGGTCGTGTGTTCCTCACGCAAGTCGCCGGATACGACATCTCAGATCTATGAAGGACAGGGATGGCTGGTGACACCCCAACCCGTCGTGGTCGCTCCAATCAAAGACCCCGTGACAGGAAGTCAAGTGGTGGTCGTCTCCTACCCGGTTCCGGGACGGGGCGCCCTTGCCTGGTTCCTGGACCTGGCTCCAATCGGCCCCAAACTTGCAGCCGAGTTTGGGAGCGGAGTCCACCAGCTCGAGTTCCTGGTGACCAGTGGTGACGGTAGGACCATCGTTTCGCGATCGATCGATCCGGCCCGCTGGATAGGACGGAATGTCAGCGGCTTCGTGAATGGCTCCGCCGATGCCAGCCAGCCGGACCTCAATGGAACTCAGCGCCTTTACGGACGCTCGACCTTCGACCCGGGGGGACTGCGTGTGTACGTCGGCGCCGATGAGGCGGCCGCGCTGTCAGCCGCAGACCAGCTTTCCAACCGCAGCCTGGCCATCATCCTCGCCGGCGTGGCCGTAATGCTGCTGGTCACGTTCGTCGTTTACCGGCGCATTGCAGAGCCCGTCCGGCGGCTGAGCCTGGTCATCCGCGCCTCGGCGCCCGGAGACGCCGTCAAGGCCGTCGGCCCGACCGGCGCGACCGAGGTGACCAACCTGGCCTGGGACTTCGACCGGCTCATGGCGACGGTGAAGCGTGAACTGGCCGACCGCCTCAGCAGCGAGCAGAAAGCGTTGCTCTCGGAACGGAACTATCGCCTGCTTTTCGAAGGCCATCCTCAACCGATGTGGCTGTATGACGTCGAGACGCTTGCATTTCTGGAAGTCAATGACGCCGCTGTCGAGCGCTACGGCTACTCACCCGAAGAGTTTCTGGCCATGACCATCAAGGACATACGGCCACCTCAGGACGTTCCGAAGTTTCTCGAGCTCATGGCCGCGCCACAGCCGGCGCTCGACAAGACAGGCCCATGGCGACACCTCTTGAAGGACGGTTCCGTCGTGCAGGTCCTGATCACATCCCACTCGGTCACATTCGGCGGGCACGAAGCCCGATTTGTGATTGCCGAGGACCTCACAGAGAGCCAGCGCCTCGAGTTGGAGCTCCACCAGTCGCAGGCTCGCGCAGAAGCCAACGCGGAGCTGAGCAAGGCCAAGGACGAGATGGTGTCCATGGTGAGTCACGAGATGCGCACACCGCTGGCCAGCATCGTGGGCTTTGCGGAGCTGTTGGTAACGCGCAAGGTCACGCCGGAGCAACGCACCGAGTACCTCGGGGTCATGCTCCAGGAGGGCCGGCGCCTGACCGCGCTCATCAACGACTTCCTCGATCTCCGCCGCATCGAAGGCGGCCACCTGACGATGCGCTATGCGCCCGCCGACATCAAATCGCTCATCAAGCGTGCGGTCGCGCTCATCGTCGATCCGACCGGCACCCCGATTCAAATGCGCGTGCCTGACGACATGCCGCTCGTTCGGATCGACGGCGACTCCATCCTCCGTGTGGTGGCAAACCTGCTTTCGAACGCATGCAAGTACTCTCCGAAGGGCGGCGGGATCGCCGTCGGAGCAGGCGTGGTGGCGGACATGGTCGAGGTCTACGTTCGAGACGAGGGCCTCGGCATCCCCGCCGACGCCCTGTCCCATGTGTTCCGCAGATTCTTTCGCGTCGACAATCCCGATCGCGATGGAATCAAGGGCACCGGGCTCGGCCTCGCGATTTGCAAGAACATAGTCGAGGCGCACGGCGGCACCATCAGCGTGCGCTCCGACGGCCTGGGCAAGGGTTCCGTTTTCGCCTTCACGATCCCACTGGCACGCGACGCCTCGCAATCGGGAGATGTCCTGGTCGTCGAAGACGACGCGGGTTTCGCCCACCTGCTGCAGGCGGAGCTGACCGGACTCGGTGTGAGCTCGATCTGGGCGGCAGACGCCGAAACCGCCGAGCGCCTCATGATCAAGAAGAAGGCGCGGGCTGTCGTTTTGGACCTCTTGCTGCCCGGGCTGCAGGGCGAGGCATATCTGGATCGCTTGCGCGTCAAGCATGGATCCGGGATCCCAGTCGTTGTGGTGACGCTCAAGGACCTCGAGCCCGCCGAAACCTTGCTACTGCACAAAGCCGGTGTGACGGCAATCCTGCGCAAGGGCCCCGGAATGGCCGAAACGGCCGCGAACATGATCGCCAAATCGCTGGCTGCGGAGCAGCTGGTGGCCGGATGATCGCGCGCGAGGTCGTCGGACGGGCACTGTCCGCTGACCCTGACGCCCTGATGCGGTTGCAGCTCTTGCGTCAGACAAACGGGGATCGCGGCCCGGGCCTGCTCGCCGGACCGGGCGTCCCGATGCCGGTGGTCTGCACCGCCTCTATCCTGTTCACAGACATCCGGGGCTTCAGCCGGTTGACCGAGCGGTTCGCGCACGATCCAGCCGGCCTGCTGGATGTGCTCAACGCGCATCTCAAGGTGGTCCTTCGCTCGATTTCCATATGCGGAGGCGTGGTCGAAAAGTTCGTCGGTGACGGAGTCATGGCCACGTTCGGTGCCAGCGGAGATTCC
>DASWGF010000135.1:0-5396 GCA_036393875.1 Candidatus Dormiibacterota bacterium | reverse complement strand
CGTCACCTCGAGCGTGCCGTACGGCACGGAGGTCTCCGTGATCGACCACGTGGTCGGCATCACCAACATTCGCAACGCGGGCGCGGCCTTCGGCTTTGCTCCGGTCGGCCCCTGGTTCTTCCTGATCGCCGCGCTGGCGGTGTCGATTGGTCTCGCCGTCTACGTTCTTCGCCAGCCTGGCGACCTGAGCGGCGATGCGGTGTTCGGTCTCATCGTCGGCGGCGCGCTTGGCAACGCGTTCGATCGCATCATCAACGGTGGCGGCGTCACCGACTTCGTCAACTTCCATTTCTGGCCGGTCTTCAACGTTGCCGACTCAGCCGTCAGCGTCGGCGTGCTCCTGCTGATCGTCGGGTACCTCACACGCAAGCCCAACGCCGCCTGATCGCCGAGGTCGCCGCGCCCCGGCTCGACCGCTTCATCGCGGAGCGCGAACTCGAGCTCAGCCGTGCGGCTGCCGCGCGCCTCATCAAGAGCCATCTCGTCCGCGTCAACGGCGAGACCGCCGATCCCTCGGACCGCGTTGCGGAAGGGGATGTCGTCGAGTACGAGATCCCACAGGCGTACGTCTCGGTTGCGGCCGCCGAGTCGATCCCACTGGAGGTCGTCTACGAAGATGCGGACCTGGTTGTCATCAACAAGCCGCCGGGAATGGTTGTGCATCCGGCGCCCGGCCATCACTCGGGCACCCTCGTCCACGCGCTGCTGGGGCGCGGCGGCACCTGGTCAGGGGCCGGAGGTGAGGCCCGGCCTGGAATCGTCCACCGCCTCGACAAGGGCACATCAGGGCTGATCGTCGTGGCGCGCAACGACCCCAGCCATCGCGCGCTCTCATCGCAGCTGAGCGACCGCACGCTGAGCCGTACGTACCTGGCGATCGCGCGCGGGCGCTTCAAGACGGATGCGGGCGAGCTGGAGGGCGCCATCGGACGTCACCCGAAGGATCGCAAACGCATGGCGGTCGTGGCCGGCGGTCGGTTTGCACGGACTCGGTATGAGGTCGTCGAGAGACGCAGCACGCATACACTCCTGCGCTGTGATCTCGACACCGGCCGCACGCACCAGATTCGCGTTCATCTCGCCGCGCTGGGTCACCCGCTGGCGGGCGATGCCGAGTACGGCGGCCGCGCGCCAGGCGACCCGGCCCGGCCCATGCTGCACGCCTGGCGTCTGCGGTTACGCCACCCACGCACCAAGGTGGAGATGACCTTCGAGGTCGCGCCGCCGGCCGACTTCAACGAGTTCTGGGCTAGCGTCCCTCGCCTCCCCGCCACGCGGGGAGGTCGGCCCGCTCGCGAAGCGAGCCGGCCGGGTGGGGAGGAACAACTTTGAACGCCCCCAGGCACGGGCAGTTGATCGTCATCTCCGGGCCGTCGGGCGTCGGCAAGGACGCGGTCATCAAGCGCCTGCTCGAGCTCGATCCGAACCTCACGTACTCGGTCTCGTACACCACCCGCGCGCCGAGACCAGGCGAGGTCGACGGCGTCGACTACCGATTCGTGAACAGAGACGGGTTCGAGCGGCTCGTCCGCGAAGGTGCCTTGCTCGAGTACGCAACCTATGACGGCCACCTCTACGGCACGCCCATCGCCCCGCTCGACGAGGCGCGCGGGGCCGGTCACGACATCGTCCTGAAGATCGACGTCCAGGGCGCCGAACAGGTGCGCAAGCGCGCGCAGGACGCGCTGCGCATCTTCCTCGCGCCTCCGACCATGGACGAGCTCCTGAGGCGCCGCACCAAGCGTCACAGCGAGAGTCCCCGGGACCAGACGGCGCGGCAGCTCATCGCCAAGGATGAGATGGCGCTCGCGCCTCACTTCGATCATGTGGTGGTCAACGACGAGCTGGAGCGCGCGGTCCAGGAGGTGCTGGCGATCATCCGCCTTGCGCGCGAGCGCCACACTTAATCCATGCCGCTCGACCCGGCGCCTGTCCCCAATGAGTTGAAGGGCCTGCGCCTCGCGCTCCTGGTCGCCGGCGGCATCGCGGCTTACAAGATCGTCGACCTCGCCTCGGCGCTCACGCAGGCCGGCGCCCAGGTCAGGGTGGCCATGACCGCATCGGCGACCCGCTTCGTAGGCGCACCATCCTTCCAGGGGGTCACCGGGAACCCGGTGCTGACCGGGCTCTGGTCGGCCGATGGTTCGCCGGAACCGCATGTGACACTCGGCGACTGGGCCCAGCTGATCCTGCTCGCACCCGCGACGGCCAACATCATCGGTCGCGTCGCGTCCGGCCGCTCTGACGACATCGTCACCGCGACCTTGCTCGCGTCGCGATGCCCGATCGTGGTCGCGCCGGCGATGAACGACGCGATGTGGTCGAAGCGCGCCGTGCAGGAGAACATCGCAGCTTTGCGGCGCCGGGGCGTGGTCGTCGTGGAGCCGGAGTCTGGTCATCTCGCCAGCGGTCATGTGGGCGCCGGCCGGCTTGCGAATGCTTCGGCGTTGATGAAGGCGATGGCGGACGCGGTTCGCTCGACTTATGACCTGGCCGGGCGGCGGGTGGTGGTGACCGCGGGCGGCACGAGGGAGCCGCTCGACCCCGTTCGGTACATCAGCAACTACTCCAGCGGGAAGATGGGGTTCGCCGTCGCGGCCGCAGCTGCGGACCGCGGCGCACGCGTGACACTGGTGACGACCGCCGCGCATCCGGCACACGAGGGAATCGACGTCCGGCCTGTCGAAACGGCGGACGAGATGCTGGCGGAGCTCAAGCGCGAGCTGGCGGGCGCCGACCTTCTGGTCATGACGGCGGCCGTCGCCGACTTCCGGCCCGCGCGCATCGCCGATGACAAGATTCGGCGCGAAGAGACTTCTCGCCTCACGCTCGAGCTCGAGCAGGTCCCCGACCTGGTGGCTGCACTCGGCAAAGAGAAAGAAGGGCAGAGGGTGTTCAGGGTCGGCTTCGCCGCGGAGGGATCGGACCTGGCCGCCAAAGGCCTCGAGAAGATAAAGAAGAAAGGCCTCCAGGCGATCGTCGCCAACGACATCTCGCGCAAGGACATCGGTTTCGGCAACGATTACAACGAGGGCGTGATGCTGTTCGCGGACGGGTCGCGCGAAGACCTGCCGCGGATGACCAAGCGCGAGATGGCCGATCGTATCCTGGATCTCGTGCGCCCCCGCCTGAAGTCGTGACCATTTGCTCTACGCCGAGGTAGCGGTCGAGGCGGCCCGCGCCCTTGATCGCGAGACCTTCTCCTATTCGGTCCCTGAAGGCGTCGACGTCGTACCCGGGCACCGCGTCACGGTCCCGTTCGGGCGCCGCACGACCTTCGGCTACGTCGTGTCGTTGAGCACCGATGAACCACAGGTGGAAGTCAAGTCCATCGCGGGCGCCGGCGACGAGCCGCTGCTGCTGCCGCACCAGGTCGCCCTCGCACGCATGGTCGCCGACCACTACTGGGTGCCGCTGATCGAATGCCTCCGCGCGATGCTCCCGCCGAGGGTGAGGTCCAAGGGCTCGACCGGCGAGGGCGCGTCCACGCGGCAGCGACGCCACAGCCGCCTGCTCGAGTTTGCAACCGGCGTCCACGCGGAGCCGCAGAAGCCGGTCCTCACGGGCGAGCAGCAGGCCGCGCTGGAGGTGATCGCCGCCAACCAGCTCACGCTGCTGCATGGGGTCATCGCGAGCGGCAAGACCGAGGTCTACCTGAGCGCGGCGGAACAGGCGCTGGCGCGCCAGCTTCGCGTGTTGCTGCTGGTGCCGGAGATTTCTTTGACGCCCCAGCTCATCGAGCGCGTGCGAGCTCGACTACATGCGCCGATCGCGATCCTGCACAGCCAGCTCACCGAGCTCGAACGGGCACAGCAATGGTGGCGAGTGCGCCGAGGCCAGGCCGACGTTGTGCTGGGCAGCCGGTCGGCGGTGTTCGCGCCCATCCCACGACTCGGCCTGATCTGCCTGGACGAAGAGGGATCGGCGGCGTACAAGCAAGACCGCACGCCCCGATACGAGACGGGCTGGGTCGCGCGCCGGCTGGCCGCGGTCAGCGGGGCGCGGTTGGTTGCAGGCTCGGCGACGCCGAGCGTTGTCGCGTACCACGACGCGCAGCGCGGGGACCTGGCGCTGGCGAAGCTGACGCACAGGGTCCGTGGCCACGACGCCGAGGTGGAGCTGGTCGACATGCGTGACGAGTTCGCCGCCGGCAACCGGCAGCCGCTCTCGAAGCGTCTGCTGGAGGTGGTCGAACGCACGCTGCAGAACGAGGAGCAGGTGATCCTGTACCTGAACCGTCGCGGCATGTCGACATACGTGATGTGTCGCGACTGCGGAAAATCGGTGCAGTGCCTCGGCTGCTCGGTCTCGCTGGTGCAGCATGCGGAAATTGACGGCCTGGTCTGCCACTACTGCGGCTACTCACGGGCGATGCCCGCAACGTGCGACCACTGCGGCAGCCGCAACATCCGGGCCTTGGGGATGGGCACGCAGCGTCTGGAGAGCATGGTCAAGCGGATCTGGCCGCGTGCTCGCGTCCTTCGCCTCGACAGCGACATCGCCCGCGGGCCGGATGCGTACTTCCAGGTCTGGGAGGCGTTCTCCGAGCGCCGGGCGGACATCCTGGTCGGCACGCAGCTGGTCGCGCGCGGTCTCGACCTGCCGGCCGTGACGTGCGTGGGCGTGGTCGACGCCGACCTGCCGCTCCACTTCCCCGACTACCGCTCGGCTGAGAACACGTTCTCGCTGGTGGTGCAGGTCGCGGGCCGCGCGGGCCGCGACGGCCGGCCATCTTCGGTCATCGTGCAGACGAGCAATCCTGAGCACTACAGCCTCCGGTTCGCGGCCGAAGGTGATTACGAAGCTTTCTACGCGGCCGAGCTACCGTCACGAAAGGCGTTCACATTCCCGCCGTTCGCCGACCTGGCCGTCCTGACGCGTTCGGACACTGACGATGGTCGCGCTGCCGCGTCGGCCCGCGAGGCGGCGGAGTCGATCGCCGCGGGCCTGCTGAAGGACGGCGTGGAAGGCATCCGGGTCATGGGCCCCTCGCCTGCCTTCATCCACCGATTGCGGGGGGAATATCGATGGGAGGTGACGCTCAAGGGCCTCGGGCTCGAGCGGGCACGCCACCTGGCTCCGCGGGGCCGTGGCTGGAGTTTCGACGTCGATCCGGCGACCTAGCCCGCGCCCTGCTTCGGCGCCGGGCTAAGAAGGGATTGGGGCCGACGGTGGCCGGGTAAAATCGATCTCGTGGCCATCCGACCGATCCTGACGTTCGAGCATCCTGTCCTTCGTGAGAAGGCCAAGAAGGTCTCGCGCGTCGACACGTCCATCCAGCGCCTCATCGACGACCTCACCGAAACCATGCTCGACGCTCCCGGCGCAGGTCTCGCCGCCAATCAGATCGGCGTGCCCCTGCGCGTGTGTGTGGTCAAGGGTGACGACAACCAGAT
>DASWGF010000134.1:0-10304 GCA_036393875.1 Candidatus Dormiibacterota bacterium | reverse complement strand
TCCAACTTCTCGGTGGTGCCCTTCGTGGCCTATCTCCCCGACCCGGTGCCCGCATTCGTCCACGACGCGCAGGAGCTGGACGGCGTGCTCGAGATCCCGCTCGACCGGCTCCTCGACGACAGCGCGTGGCTGCAGTCCGACGACCCGTGGCGCTTCCGGTACCTGGCGCACGAGGAGAACGTGGTCTGGGGCTTGACCGAGCGGATCTTCGCCGGACTGGCCCCGAAGCTCATCGAAGCGCTCGCCGAAGATCAAAAGCCGGATCCGCCAGCTGGTCGCGCGTGACGGCGGCGCGAGCTTCCATGACGCGGCGAGCACGCGCGACGGTGTGGTGGTCGTTGATGCCGGCGACCGCGATCATCGAGCCCCGCCGCAGGTAGAAGACGCTGAACGGGGGCAGCCCAATGGTGCCCCGTATGACCGTCTCGTCCCATGCCAGCCCCGCGCCCGCGTATTGGACGTTGATGTCGTACTGGTCCGACCAGAACCACGGCGCCTCCGCAAACGGCGCCTCCGCTCCGGCCATCGCGCGCCCGACGGCGAAGCCCTGGCGCTGGGCCGTCTGGAAGTGCTCGACCCTGATCCGCTCCTCGAACAATGGGCTCCACAACCTGGTCGCGTCTCCGGCGGCGTAGACGTCCGGCACCGAGGTGCGGCCGAGGTCGTCGACGAGGATGCCTTCGTCCACCTCGATGCCGGCGGCGACGGCGAGCTCGGTGCGCGGTGCGGAACCGACCCCGACCAACACCGGCCGCTCGAGGTCCGGCGAAGGCGCTTCGTCCAGCCGTAGGTCGACGCCTTGCTCGCGGTGGACGTCGGCCAGGTAGCCGCCGAGCTCGGAGCCCAGCACGCGCTGCAGCGGCTGGGCCATCGCCTCGAACATGGTGACGGCGCAGCCGCGGCGGCGGGCGGCGGCCGCCACCTCGCATCCGATGAATCCGGCTCCGACCACCTGGAGCCGCCCTCCTCCCTCGAGTACCTGACCTAGAAGTTCCGCCTCCGGCAGCTCCCGCAAGTAGATCGCGTCGTCGAAGCCGGCGAGCCTCCGCGCCGACGATCCCGTCGCGATGCAGAGCAGATCCCAAGCTGCGCGCCGCCCACTCTCCTGCACGACCCCGCGATGCTCGAGATCTAATTCGGCGACCCGCGTTCCCAGCATGAGCTCGACACCAAGCTCGCGATACTGCTCGTGAGGGCGCAAACCCAGGCCGTCGCGGGGCACCGTCCCAAGCAGGAGGCCTTTGGACAGGTGCGGTCGCTCATACGGGGCTTCCGGTTCGGAGCCGGCGAGCAGGATCTCGCCTTGAAAGCCCGCGTCACGCAGGCCCGCTGCGGCGGCATCCCCCGCGGGACCACCGCCGACGATTACTGCTTTCGCTGTAGCTCGCGAAGGCGGAGCAGCGACCAGGCCAGGTATCCGCCGAGCACGGCGATGGCAAACGTATAAGCCGCGACGAGGTACGTCATCTGACGCCGCCCGCTTCGTTCGGCGCCGCGATGGCCGCCGGCACCACCTTCTCGGCTGCCTGGTCCATGAGGAGCTCGATGCGATATCGGATCGCGATCATCACGGCGGCCAGAAACAGCGTGCACGCCATGGTCACAAAGAATGCGACGAGCATCTGAGGTGGTAGCGCGTCATTGATCACAACCGGACCTGGATGCTGGGTTCGCCACCAGGTGACGCTGAAATGCACCACGGGTACGTCGATGAAGCCGAAGATGCCCACCACGGCGGCGAAACGCGCGGCCTGGCGCCCTGGGTCGGCGAGCCTGCGGACCATCAGGTAGCCGGCGTAGATGATCCAGAGCACGAGGGTCGAGGTCAAGCGCGCATCCCAGGTCCAGTAGGTACCCCAGGTCGGCTTCGCCCAGATCATGCCCATGACGAGGGTGATGGTCGTGAACACGAGGCCCACCAACGCCGCGGCTCGGGCGAGCCGGTCGGCGGCGACGTTCTCCTTCCACAAATAGGCGATGCCGCCGATGAGGACGAGCGCAAAGCAGCCGTATGCCGCGATGGCAGAGCTGACGTGGAGATAGAAGATCCGCTGCACCGGGCCCTGCAAGGCATCGGTCGGCGCGTACAGGAAGATGAAGCCCGCGGCAACGACCATGGCCGCCACCGCGGCGAGGGCTCCTTTTTCGTACTTAGTCATCGAGGACGAACCGAGCCACAAGAGAGGTGAGCACGACGAACAGTATGTCCAAGTCGATCAGAAGACCCGACGCGTTGCCGGCGCCGCCACCACCACCCATCGCCACCTGGACCGCCTGGCCGCCGAAGACGATGAACGGGATCCACAGGGGCAAGGTCAGCAGCGGCAGCAACAGCTCGCGGGCGCGCACCCGCGCGACCATCGCCGCGAACAGGCATCCGAGCACGGCCATTCCGACGGTGGCGAGGAGGACCGCGGAAACTACTTCGAGCGACAGAGGCACACTGAAGAACAGCGCGAGGGCGGGCAGCAGCACGGCCTCGCAAAGGACCAGGAGCAGCGCCGCCGCCAGCGCCTTGCCGGCGAAGATCGCGGCCGGCGACGCCGGCGTCATGAGCATCGCTTCGAGTGAGCTCTGCTCACGCTCGGCCGCAAATGCGCGGCCAAATGCGACCAGGCCCGCAAAGACGAGCGCCATCCACAGCACGCCGGGAGCGATGGCCGGCGCGTTTCGCGAGTCGATCTGAAATCCGAAGTTCGCGATCACCAAAGCCAGCACCACGAACTGAGCCAGCGCTGGGACCAGCTCGCGCGTTCGCCATTCGGACCTCATGTCCTTGCGAGCCACAGCCAATGCGACTGCAATTGTCCGCACCTAATGGACGACCCGCAGCCGTGTCGGGACGCCGACCACCCGCCCGCGACGCAGCATCAAGCTGCGCTGGCACAACCGATTGGCAAGCGCGTGGTCATGGGTGGCAATGACTGCGGTCCGACCCCGCATGACGCGCGCGAGCAGGTCCGCGCCGCCAGAGTCGAGGCTCGCGTCGGGCTCGTCCAGCACGAGCAGCTTGGGGTCGTGGAGGACCGCCCGGCCGATCGCCAGCCGCTGCTGGGCGCCGCGAGACAGCTTGTCCGCGGGCCGGTGGGCGAGCTCGGCGAGACCTACCAGCTCGAGCACCTCGGCCACCCGCCCCCGATCAACGCCCTGGAGGGTGCAGTAGAACTCCAGGTTCTCGGCGGCCGAGAGCGCCGGGTAAAGGCCGGGGGCATGGGCGACGAAACCGATGACCCCACGGAGCCGTCGCCGTTCGATCGTCGCGTTGAGCCCGAAGATCTCGATGCGACCCGACGTCGGCCGCGCAGCCGTCGCGAGGATGCGGAGCAGAGTCGTCTTGCCCGCGCCGTTGTCGCCCAGGACCGCGAGGTGCTCTCCGGCATCGACGTCGAGGTCGACCCCATCGAGACCGACTTCGGAACCGAACCGCTGCGTGAGGGAAGCGGCGACGATGACGCTCATCGGCCCAACCTCTCGGGAGTCCCCCCTCCGTTTTCGTCGGGGGTCCGAATCAAGGGCCACAGCACAAAGGGACCCGCGAAGAAAAGGAGCAGCGTGGCGACCACGAGCGTCATGACGCGCCCACCGGGCTGCGCACCCGTGCGGCCACGGGAGCCACCGCAACGCGCCGCTCGCCGGCATTGCCCAGGAGGACGCCGAGGATGATGATCGCCCCGCCTGCCCAGATCCAGCTCACCAGGGGATTGACGAAGATGCGAAACGACGCCGAGCCGTCGCCGTTGGTACCCGCGAGCACCACGTAGACGTCCGCGATGGGGCTGCTGCTGATGGCGACGTGAGTCAAAGACTGGCCGCCAAGCCCCGCATACGTCGCGCGTGCAGGCTCGAGTGTCTGGCCGCCAAGGCTCATCGCAGCCACGAGCTCGGAGTGATCGGCCAGCTCCCGGACCTGGACGCCGGCGTAGGTGAGGGTGTAGCCGGCGACCGTGACCTGCTGGCCAGGCACGAGCGTGACGTCCTTCTCTTGCTGCCAGAAATGCGATGCGGCCAGGCCCAGAACGAGCACGGCCAGGCCGAGATGGGCCAGGTACGCACCGTAGTGACGGCGTCTCCGCATCACGAGGGCCACCGCGCGCGACCACCCTCCGCCCGCCAGGCGCCACCGGCCCGCGGCCCGGGCGTACTCGTAGACCACGGTGACAGCGACGGCGAGCGCCAGCGGGAGGCCCAAAAGCGCAGGCAGCGAACGGACGCCGGCCACGAGCAGGGCCCCCAGCAGGAACGCAAACGCACTCGCCGGCCATCGCAGCGACCGCCACAGGGGCGCGCCGGCGTGTCGCCACGGCACCAACGGGCCGGCCGCCATGAGCGCCAGCAAGGCCGCAAAGAGCGGGCCCGCGGCACGCTCGTAATAGGTGGGACCGACCACGCGCTGCTGGCCGACCATGCCCGATACGAGTGGCAGCATGGTGCCCCAGAACACCACGACGATCACGCCGATGAGAAGCAGGTTCTGCAGCGTGAACGCGCCTTCGCGCGACACCGCCGGCGCAGGGTCGCCATGGCTCTTCAGGTCGGCCGCACGGAAAGCAAGCAGGCCGACCGAGAAGAGCAGGCACACGCCCAGGAACCCGAAGAACCAGGGCCCGATCGCGCTGACCGCGAATGTGTGCACGGACGGGACGATCCCACTGCGCACGATGAAAGTCCCGAACACGACCAGCAGGAAGGCGAGCATCACAAGCCCGAAATTCCACCCGCGCAAGCGCCCGCGGCGTTCCTGGACCTGCGACGAGTGTAGGTAGGCGGTGGTCGCGAGCCAGGGCATGAACGCAACGTTCTCGACCGGGTCCCAGCTCCAATAACCGCCCCAGCCCAGGACGTGGTATGCCCACCACATGCCGAGGACCAGGCCTGCGCTCTGCAGCCCCCAGGCAACGAGCGCAAAGCGGCGCGTGTGGGCGATCCAGGCGGCGTCTGACCGGCCGGCGAGCAGCGCCGCGGCCGCGAAGCTGAATGGGATCGCGAAGGAGGCGAAGCCCGCGAGCACGACCGGCGGGTGGATGAGCATGCCGCCGTCACGCAAGACCGGGTTGAGTCCCAGGCCGTCGGGGGGAGTGATCTGGAGGACGTCGAAAGGGCTGGCGACGAGGACGAGCACGACGAGGAAGAAGGTCAGGATGGCGGCCATGATCCCCGCCGCGTAGGCGGCCAACCGAAGGCCGATCCTCGCGCTCGCCAGCAACGAGGCGCTGCCCAAGATGCCGAGGATCAGCGCCCAGTAGAGGAGCGATCCCTCCTGACCCCCATAGAAGGCGGCCGCCACCAGGGCGATCGGGGTCGAGAGATCGCTGTGCTCGACGACGTAGGCAAGCGAGAAATCATGGGTCAACAAGGCGGTTTCGAGAAGGACGCCGGCCCCCAGGATCATCACGGCCGTCGCGTAGAACGCACGCCGCCCGACCTGGATCATCACGCCGTTCTCCGAATACCCGGCCCATAAGGACAGCAGCGCGGAGAACGCGGCCAGGACCAGACCGGCGAGCAAGGCACCGGAGCCGAGAAAGGCCAGTGTCACGTCGCCGAGGTCCGCCGCATATTTCGCGGCATCGACGGCCGGAGCCAAGGAAAGGGTGGCGCAGCTAGGAGCGCATTGCTAAATGCGTGACGACGCTGCGCCGGGCCCCCTGACGCCGGCTTCAGCGCCTGTCTCGGGGCCCCCGCCGAATCGTCAGATTCCGCGGGGTGAGACGGCGCCCGGCCGTCTAGGACGCGAAGATGCAAGGAACTTCGGCGAGGGGACACTGAAGTCACTGCGTGTAGGGAGTCGTGGAAAAGCGCGACGGGCACTTCGCCAGCAGGGCGCGCGCGTGGAAGACGCCGTCCGCACCGAGCCTGCCGTCGGCGACGACAGTGATGCCCGGCCGGAAGATGTCGGGCACCGTGCCTGTGTAATCGACCAGCATCGACGCGGTCCCGTCTTTCTCGGTGAAGCGCACGTGCAGGCCGCCATCGCTGCGCTGGATGTCGTCCTGCACGACGCCTGCGACGCGCACGTCGCCGGTCGCGGGCGAGTGCGCGCGGAGCTCGGACACAGTGAGGTAGTACTCGGACGATCCGCCCGAGGCTGAATAGACCAGGTAGCCGACGCAGGCAGCCACGACCGCGATCGCGATGCCCCAGCGGATCATGTAGCGATCAGCCTCACGTAATGGTCGAGAGTGGGCGCGTCGAGCGGCCCGGCGAACGACGCGGCCACCACGCCGCCGGCATCGATGAAGATCGTCACGGGCGGGCCGACCACGCCGTAGTCCTGGTATCTGCCCGATACGATCGGCCCCACCGGATATGTGTGGGGGTGTTGCTGCTCGAACGACCGGACGCCCGCGGCTGTGTCCTGCATGTCGGCGCCGACGAACGCGACTCCAGGGTGGGCTGCCGAAGCGTCGGTCAGGATCGGCAGCTCCTGCCTGCACGGTCCACACCATGACGCCCAGAAGTTCACGACGACCGGCTTGCCGCGCAGCTGGTGGATGCCCACCTCCTGCCCGTCGAGCTGCTGGATGGCCAGGTCCGGGGCCGTATGGCCGAGGAGGTGAGGACTCGTCATGGCCGCGTGCTGAAGGCCCCATGCCAGCGACACCATCAGGGCGGTGCCGAGGACGATCGCGCCGGCCGAGATCAAACCGGACCTGACGTTCAACGCGCTGAGTCTAGTCGACGGCAGTGAGCGAATTGGACGCCGCGATCCGGCCATATATGCGGCCGCTTGGCTTGATCGTCCGCTCCAGAGACTTGCGGTCGACCCCGATCAATCCGAAGTGGGTGGCGTAGCCCCGCGCCCACTCGAAGTTGTCCGTGTTGGTCCAGTGGAAGTAGCCGCGCACGTCGACGCCGTCGCCGATCGCGAGCAGCACATTGGAGAGCGTCTCGGTGATGAAACGGCCCCGCCACTCGTCATCGTCGGTAGCAAGCCCGTTCTCGGTGATATAGACCGGCTTCCCAAGCGTGCCCAGCTCGTTGAGCACCACCCGCATCCAGGCCGGGTCTGTGCTGAGTCCCATATCGGTGACCGGGCGGCCGGGAACATTGAAGCGCCGGATGAATTGCTCACCAGGCCGTCGAGCGTCGAACGCGCACATCTGGCCCCAGTAGTGAGCGATGCCGATGTAGTCAGAAGTCGCCTCCACGACCCGCCGCAGCATTCCTGGCGCTACGGGCCAGCGATCGAGCGCCAGCTGCGACGCCTTCGCAGCCCAACGGTCGCCCGGTTTCGTGGAGGCCGGGAGAAAGAGCAGCTTGTGATGCGACAGGCCGACCAGGCTCTCGGGCCACCGGCGCTTGATGGCGTTGTATGCGAGCTCATGCGCCTTGTGCATGTTGTTGGTGACTCGGTACATCGCGGCAAGGTCTCCCTTGCGCCCGGGTGGGAACTCGCCGGTTATCCAGGCGTTCGCTGCATAGAGATTCGGCTCGTTGATCGTGCACCACAGCCCGACCAGATCACCGAGCTGATCGACGACGCGATGCACGAACGGTAGAAACGCATGCGCTGAGTCTTTCGCCGACCATCCGCCTTTGCTTGCGAACCAGCTCGGGCTGGTGAAGTGGTGCAGCGTCACCATCGGCTGGATGCCCTGCTCGCGCAGCTCGCCGAGCACGTCCCGGTAGTGGCGGATCTGATGCGCGTCGAACTCGCCCGGCGAAGGCTCGATGCGCGACCACTCGACCGAAAGCCGGTGAGCGTTCTGGTTCAGCTCTCGCAGCAGCGCGAAGTCTTCGCGGTAGCGGTGGTAGTGGTCGTTCGCGACCGCCGACGAATCGCCGTTCGCGATCCGGCCAGGTTGCTGCTCGAACTCCCACCAATCGCAGTTGCGGTTGTCGCCCTCGACCTGGTGGGCGGCGCTGGCCGTGCCCCACAGGAATCCCTCGGGGAAACCCCGCGCCCGATGCGCTTCGGCACTCATGCGACGCTGGCCTGCTTTTCCACCTTGGGCGGCGGCACATACTCCCAGCGGACGGGCTTGTCACCATCCATGTCCACCACCAGCATCCCGGCCTTGTCCACGGCCTTGCGGTACATCTCGCGCTCGTTGTGCGGCCGGCCGTCGAGCATGATCCACGCCGCCTGCAGCGGGTCGGCGTGGCTGACGATGGCCATCGTTTCGCCCGGATGTTCGCGCGCCATCCGTCGCATTACGCCCAGGATCCGCCCTCCCATGCGGTCGACCGACTCGTCCCCTGGGACCAGGCCGCGCCTGGCCTTGTGCACGAACCAGAGCGGGCGCCGCAGCGGGATGTGCCAGTACGGCAGCCCCTGAAGGTAGCGGCTGAACTCGGCCTCACGAAGCTCGGGATCGGCCTCGAGGATGGCGGGCGGATCGAGCCTCGAGTTGATCAGCTCGGCCGTCTCGACCGCGCGAGCCAGCGGGCTGTGCACGATGCGCCGCAGGTTCACCGTTCTCAGGCTGTCCCCCACCGCGGCCGCCTGCGCGCGGCCGAGAGCGCTCAGCTGGAAACCGTCGAGATGGCCGTACAAAAGCCGGCGCGGGTTCTCGACGTCGGCGTGCCGGATCAGGTAGACGCGCGTGGACACTGCTGTGATCGTAACTTCGGGAGTGATCCTCCCCACCGGCGCTACGCGCCACCTCCCCGCGTGGCGGGGAGGCTAGGAGCGGAACGCGCCGACTGAGGTGCGGTTGGTGCCGGACGATCGACCGGCCTCGAGCGCGTGAAACGCCTCGCGGAGCAGGTTCCCCGTGTATTCGCGGCGGTTCATCAGGCCCGCCTCGGCGTCGCGCGCCGCCGGGATCGCGTCGATGGTGGCCGCCCCGCAGCTGACGGTGATCCGCTTCCAGTTGCCGCTGGTCGCAAAGTCGTGGGACGCGATGCTGCGCCGGATCTTGTCGGCGGCGAGGGTGGCTCCCTGATCGTCGGTCTCTGGGAGCACGATGGCGAAGTGTGGTGGCCCTTCGACGTCGAGGAAGGCGACGGTGTCGGTGTCGCGGATCGCCTGCCCCAGCCGCTCCGAGATCTCGCGCAGGAGCCCCTCCAGCTGAATGTGCCCGAGCTCCTTATGGACGTGCTCGGCGTGATCGAGCTCGACGACCAGGACCGAGAGCGCGCGGTGGTAGCGGACGGCCCGGTTGGCCTCCTGGCCGATCAGTGCGTTGATGAACTGGGAGTTCCAGATCCCGGTCACGGGGTCGACCACCCCGAACAGGGGGCTCGAGGTTCGGTCAGACTGGCTGTGGCCGCAACTCGGGCAGTATTGGGCCCCGTCGGGCAGCTCCGAGTTGCAGTACCAACAGGAGCCCACGGCGGGCATTCTACCCCCGGGGTCAGAATTTCCAGTCATGAGTGACCAGGGCGAGCTGTTCCAGCTTCCAGCCGTACCAGAGCCGAATGCCCCCCTGGCGACCCGCCTGCGGCCGAGGAGCTTCGACAACCTGGTGGGCCAGAAGCGGGTGGTCGAAGTGCTGAGGGGGCTCACCGCCTCCGGCCACCTCCCGAGCATCGTGCTCTGGGGGCCGCCCGGGAGCGGCAAGACCACGCTGGCGGGGCTGCTGGCGGCCGAGACCAAGGCCCGCCTGGTCGCCATGTCGGCGGTGACCGCCGGGGTCGCCGACCTCCGCAAGGTGGTGGCGGAGGCGCGAGTTCACCGGCGTGCCGGCCTCCAGACGGTGCTCTTCATCGACGAGATCCACCGCTTCAACAAAGCGCAGCAAGACGCCATCCTTCCGCACGTCGAGGACGGCACGGTCACGCTCATCGGCGCCACGACTGAGAACCCTTCCTTCGAGGTGATCGCGCCCCTGCTGTCGCGCAGCCGGGTGTTCCGGCTGGAAGCGCTGGAGCGTGAGGACCTTCAGAAGATCGTCGAGCGGGGAGCGACTGAGGTGGGCGCGACGATCACTGTTCGAGGCATGGAGGCGTTGCTCGAGGGCGCGCGCGGTGATGCTAGGGTGGCGTTGAACGGGCTGGAGGCGGCAGCTGCGCTCGCCGGCGGTGACGAAATCGGGCCTGACCATGTCGAGCGAGCTCTCCAGGAAGGACACCTCCTCTACGACCGCGCCGGCGACCAGCACTACGACATCGTCTCCGCGCTGATCAAAAGCGTGCGCGGCAGCGACCCGGATGCTGCCGTGTACTGGCTGGCGCGGATGCTGGAGGCCGGCGAGGATCCACTGTTCGTCGCGCGCCGCTTGGTCATCTCGGCGGCCGAAGACGTCGGACTCGCCGATCCGCAGGCGCTGCAGGTTGCCATGGCGGCGCAGCAAGCCGCGCATTTCGTGGGCATGCCCGAAGCAGTTCTGCCGCTAACCGAGGCAGCGCTCTACCTGGCG
>DASWGF010000133.1:0-19059 GCA_036393875.1 Candidatus Dormiibacterota bacterium | reverse complement strand
GGACTGGAACGCCATGGCGGGCGCTTGATGTGACGCCCTGGGATCAGTGGTGTATCGGCGTCATACTCGGCGTCGGCGAGCCGCTCGAGCAAGTCAGTGTCGACACCCACTTCGCCTGGTCGTGCGCCGAGACGCTGCCTTACGACCTGATGCGTTGGAACAACCCTCAGAACACGACCGAGAAGTGGCCGGGCTCACACGACAGCGGGGCTCAGCCTGGCACTCGCGACGTGCAGATCTATGCCAGCGTGCAAGACGGCATCGACGCCACCTGCTTCACGCTGCTCAACGAGCCGTACTATTCCGCGATCGTCGCCAACCTGCGCGCCGGCCTGCCACGGCAACAGTGGGGGCTCTACTCGACCGCGGCGACAGAACTGCACGCTTGGGGCACTGGCTCGGCGTGGCTCTTACACGACTTCGGGCCAGCGCCCGCAATAGGAGGCGACATGATCTCTCAGGACACCATCAACCGCATCAATGCGCAGTACGACGGCATGTTCGGCGATCCGGCGACGAACGCCTACGCCAAGCTCTATTGGCAGCGCGTGGCGGCAGCGGTGGTCCAGGTGAGCGGTGGCGCGCTGACGCCGGCGCAGGCGCAAGAGTTGCAAGAGGCTCATGACGCTGTGCTCAAGATCGAAGCCGCGCTCAAAGGGGCGTAGGCTCTCGCCGTGAACGTCGACCCGAAAGCGATCGCGCGCCAGTCTTTTCGTCTCTTGGTTAAGCCGCACCCGCCAGGGCCAGCTCCGCCGCCCGGTTGGCGTATCCGGGATGCGAAGGCCGCGTCACCCGAAACCAGGCGAGCGTCTCCGCGAGCGCGTCCTCCAGCGCCGAAGGCTCGAATCCCAGCTCGCGACGGGCTTTGTCAAGGTCGTAGCCTGCCGACCGACGCGGATCGGGACCATATGGGCTCGCGTCAGGCGGCAGGTCGGCAAACGGAAGCGGGTGGATGCGCGCGGGCATGCCCAGCACTCTGGCGATCGCTTCGATGAGATCCCGCAAGCTCACTCCTTCGAACGCGACGTTGTATGCCTGGCGTGTGGTGTCCTTTCTAAGGTCGCACGCAAGCGCGCACGCATAGCCGACGTCCTTCACCCACGCCAGGCCCGCTTGGCGCTCGTAGGATTCCGCGGGCACCAGGAGCGGGCCACCGTCAGCGACGCGCTGGATGTACGCCGCGATCCTGAGCGTCCAGTCGGCGGGGCCGAAGATGGCCGGCGGGCGGATCACAGTCCACGGAAAGTCGCTCGCGCGCGCGAGCATCGTTTCGCACCAGCGCTTGCCCTCCAGATAGCCGAGCGCTTCCGTTGGCTCACCCTCGAGCGGGACGAAATCCTCCTCGCGTGCCTGCTTGCCGTTGAGATTCGGATAAACGCCGGTCGACACGAAGATGTACCGCTCGCCCTTGAAGGTCCTCGTTACCGCCTCCACCTGACTGGGCAAATAGCAGGCGAGGTCGAGCAAGACGTCGGGCCGCACGGTGTCGATCGCCTGGCGCAGCTGCTCCTCGTCGGTGCGGTCGAATGCGATGTAACTCGTGAAGACGCCGTACGGCCGCTCCTTGCGTCCCGCCGCGATGGTTTCGACGCCCCGCCGCATCAGCTCCTTGCACGCGGCGGTGCCCACGAACCCGCAACCGCCTAAGACCAGAGCGCGTGTCAATCGAGGTCGCGCGGTTTGAACTCGACGTCCACCCCATCGAGGCGCTCGAGGCGCGCGGCCATCTCCTTGGCCATCGCGACCGAACGATGCCGGCCACCGGTGCAGCCGAACGCGACGATCAGCTGCGAGCGGCCACGCTCGCGGTAGTGAGGGAGCGCGTCTTTCAGCGTGCGTTCGAGGTTGTCGAGCAGATCCTTTGCCGCGGGCTGGGCGAGTACGAATTCGCGCACCCGAGGGTCGCGGCCGTCGAGCGGCCGCAATTCATCCACCCAGTAGGGATTGTCGAGCAGCCGAGCGTCGACGACCCACGCCGCGCCTTCAGGGATGCCTCGCTTGTAGCCGAAGGCGAGGCAGGTGATGAGCATTCGCTCCCGGGACCTGAGCTGCTGCGCCAGCTCGCGGAGCTGTGCGACGTCGACCCGGTGATGCGCGCGGTCGTGGCTGCCGCCGGCCTTGCCGTCGTCAGAACCGACGTGGACCAGGACGTATTTGATACCGCGCTCGTCGGCGTCTTTGAGCACGACAGCGCTGTCTCCGCGGAGCGGCAGCACCCCGTCGGAGTCGTCGAACGGCGAGAGCCAGCGCGCGAGCTGGAAACCGGTGTCGACGAAAACGCCGACGGCCTCGTCAAGCTCTGGCTCATTCGTTCCACCGACGATCACCAGCGTCATAGCGTTTCTTTGAGCCTCTTGGCCAGGCGCTCGGGGACGCCCAGCGCGACGATGTCCTCCACCGCCGCGTCGCGAATCGCTTGCACGGAGCCGAAGTGTCGCAGCAGCGCTCGCTTGCGTGCAGGCCCGATGCCCTCGACCGAGTCGAGCGGCGACGTCAAGGCCTTCCGCGCGCGCACCTTGCGATGGTGGGTGATGGCAAACCGGTGCGCTTCGTCGCGAATGCGCTGCACGAGGAACATTCCCGGTGAGTTCCTCTCCTGCACGATGGGCTCCGATCGGCCCGGCGCGAAAATCTCTTCGTGCTCCTTGGCCAGGGCGAAGGTCGGGATGTCCGCGTAACCGGCCGACTCGAGCACCTCCAGCGCAGCGCTGAGCTGCCCCTTGCCGCCATCGATGAGGATGAGGTCCGGCCGGCTCGTGAACGAGCGATCGCCGACGGCGTCAGCCTCCTCTCTGCGCTGCGCGGATTCCAGCCGCTCCAGCCGGCGGCGCAGCACCTCCTGCAGCATCGCGAAGTCGTTCGGGCCGGGAACGAACTTGATCTTGAAATGGCGGTAGTGATCGTTCCTCGGCCGGCCGTCTTCGAAGACGACCATCGCGCCGACCGCCGAGTCGCCCTGCATGTTGGAGATGTCGTAGCACTCGATTCGTTTCGGCGGAGCCTCGAGGCCGAGCGCCTCCGCGAGCGCCGCCAGCATCGGCTCGGTGCGGCTGCGGTCGTAGTCGGCCTGGATCCGCAGCTGTTCCAGCTCTTGCTTGGCAGTTTCGGCAAGCTGCGTCACGAGCGCCCGCTTGCGGCCGCGCTGCGGCACCTCGATGGTGACCGGCCCTCCGCGGCGCTCCGCGAGCCAGCCGGTGAGCAGGTCCGGCTCCTCCACTGCTCCCGGAACGATCACGACACGCGGGATGTGCGTGGCGCTGGCGTAGTACTGCAGGAGAAAGCCGCGCAGAAGCTCCCCTTCCACTGCATCGGCGGCGCCGTCGAGCGCGTGCCCGTCGTGGCCGATCATCTTGCCCTGGCGCACGTATGCCACCTCGACGAACACCTGCTCACCGCTGCGTGCGTAAGCGATGAGATCCTCATCGTCGCGGCCGCGGGTGAGCACCTTCTGACGATCGGCGATCTTCTCGATCGACTGCAGCTGGTCTCGATAACGGGCCGCGTTCTCGAAGTCGAGCCTGCCCGCCGAAGACTCCATGCGGTCCTTCAGCTCGTGCACCAGGACGTCCGAGCGCCCTTCCATGAAGAGTGCCACCTCGTGGATGCGCGCCTTGTAGTCCTCGGGGCTGATGCGCTTCTCGCAAGGTCCGGGGCAGCGCTTGATGTGGAAGTCGAGGCACACCTTGCCCTGTTTGAAGATCTCGTCGGAACAGGTCCGAAACGGCAGCAGCTGGCGGATCGACTTGACCGTGCCGCGCAGCGACTGCGCCGATGTGTACGGGCCGAAGTATTGAGCCCCGTCCTTCTGCACCCGCCGCGAATAGTGGACGCGGGGGTACTCCTCGGTGATCGGCAGCTTCAGGTAGAGATAGTTCTTGTCGTCTTTGAGGCGGATGTTGAAGCGCGGCCGGTAATTCTTGATGAGGTTGCACTCGAGGACCAGCGCCTCGACCTCGTTCGCCGTGGTGACGAACTCGAAGTCGAAGACCTTGCGGACGAGCTCGGCGACGCGCGCGGTCTCGCCGTAGCCAGGCGTGAAGTACGAGCGCAGGCGGTCGCGAAGCCGCAGCGCCTTGCCGACGTAGATGACCTGGGCCCGGTGGTCGCGGAACAGGTAAACCCCCGGTCCGTCCGGGACCGCGCGCAGCCTCCGCTTGACCGCCTCCTCCTGGGTGATCGCCACTCGATCAAGGTTAGACTTGGTTCGATCTTGAGCACACCGACCCCGACCCAGATCGTGGGCCAGCAAGCGACCCCTACGAGCACTGTGCCGATGGGACCGCCGGGCGGCATGGTCGCCGCGGCCGGTCAGACCAACACGCTGGCCGTCGTGAGCCTGGTCACCGCGATCATCGCTCCGTTTGGGCACTTCACCGGCATCGGCGGGCTGACGCTGACGATCGTCTCGATCGTCACCGGACACATGGCCCGGGCACAGATACGCAAGACCGGTGAGAGAGGCGACGGGTTCGCGCTCGCCGGCCTGATCATCTCCTACGTCCATGTGGCCCTGACCGCGCTTTTCTTGATCTTCTTCTTGGGTCTGATCATTGCTGTCGTGGCTGCGTTCCTTGCCGCGGTAAGCGGCCACTGAGGTCCGGCTCCCTCCCCACGCAGTGGGGAGGTGCGGTCGCGCCGCGCAGCGGCGCCACCGGGGTGGGGAGACTCAAGCCCGAATAGGGTCAGTTAGAAGTGGACTCCCCGCATTAGATAGGCCATCGCGACCGCCTCCACCGAGATCTCCTCCTCGGCCGGCTGCGCCTTCTGGCCGTCCTTGCCGGCGCTCTCGGGAAACACGTGATAAGCACCCGTCATCACGAACTGCAGCAGCCCGGGCGCCACGGTGCTGACCGTCTCGCCGAGCTTGCCCAGTCGCGTTGACACCTCCGGCTGGCGGGTCAGAATCGCCGCCGCCACCATCTCCGCGGCCTCCTCCGGCGAGCTGGTGGGGAAGTTCTTGTACATGCCGGTGGGCGCGATCATCGGCGTGCGCACGAGGGGCATGTGGATATTGGTGATCGCGACTCCGTCGTCCGCGACCTCGGGCCCGATGCACCGGCTGAGCGCGGCCAGCGCAGACTTGGAGGCGACGTAAGCGCCAAATCGCGGCGGGTAGGCCTGCGTGCCGATGCTCGAGATGTTGATGACGTGTCCGCGGCGCCGCTGCCGCATCCCAGGCAGCACTGCCAGCATCAGCTTCACTGCACCGAAGTAATTGAGCTGCATCGTGCGTTGGAAGTCGTGAAACCGGTCGTATGAAGCCTCGATCGAGCGCCGAATCGAACGTCCGGCGTTGTTGACCAGGATGTCCACCCCGCCGTGGTCGGCCAGGACGCGCTTGATCATCGCATCGCACTGCTCGAGGTCGGAGAGGTCGGTCGGGTACACGAAGGCGCGGCCTCCGCCGGCTTCGATCTCCCCCTTCAAGGCGTCCAGCTTTTCCTTGGTACGCGAGACGAGCACCACCTTCGCACCGTGGCGCCCGACCAGCTGCGCGGTGGCGCGGCCGATGCCGCTGGACGCTCCGGTCACCACCACGACGCGGTCGTGCAAAACGGCGCGAAGGTTGCGTTCGGTCGGAGCTTCTGGATCGAGGTGGCGCTCCCAGTAGTCCCAGATCTTCCATGCATATGTACGCAGCGGAGGGCACTCCACGCCGCTGCTCGAAAGAGCCGCTTGCGCGTTGTCGCACGTGAACTTCGCGCGGTTGGTCACGTACTGCAGGGCCGGCTCGGGGATGCGCACGCCTTCCAGCAATCGGCGTTTCAACGTCTGCGCCACGTGCCAGTGCTGGAGCATGCCGGTCATCTCCCGCGGGAGCATCGAAGCCGCCCGGCTGTCGAGCCGCAGGGTGAACTGAGGCGCGTGGGCGGCCCGGCAAAACTCGTTGGTGACCTCGCCAAGGCTGCGCGCGGCGGGGTCGGTGAGATGAAAAGTCTGGCCGTCGAGGTCGGGCTTGGATCCGATCTCGGCGAGGGCTCGCGCGACGAAATCGACCGGGACGATGTTGATCTCACCGCCTTCGAGACCAACGAGCGGCACCCAGGGAGGGATGGCGCTGCGAAGGCGCTGGATGAGCTTGAACGCGTAGTACGGGCCGTCGATGCGGTCGGCCGCGCCCGTCTCGGACGAGCCGATGACGAGGCCGGGCCGGTAGATGCGGAAGGGAACGCCCGATGCGCGTACCAGGCTCTCTGCCTCGTACTTGGTCTTGTAGTACGGATGGTCCAGGGCCTGGCCCGCTTCGAACATGTCCTCTGTGAACTTGCCTTTCCACTTCCCGCCGGCGACAGCGATAGAGCTCACGTGGTGGAGTCGGGCGCCCAGCTGCTCCGCCAGCGCGACCACGTTGCGCGTGCCGCCGACGTTCGCCCGCTCGTTGGCTTCGTCTGACGCCTCGAGGTCGTAGACGGCGGCGAGGTGATAGATGTCGGCGCCCCGCAGCCTGTCCTGGTCTGCCGCCGGCAGCCCAAGTCCCGGAGCCGTGATGTCGCCGGCCACCGCGCGCATGCGGTCGGCGGCGCCGAACGATCCGATGAGGCGCTCGAGGCGCGCGCGAGACGGCTGGCGCACAAGCACGTAAGTGTCTCCGTCGCGCTTAGCCAGCTCACGCAGCAGGTGGCGGCCGATGAACCCCGTGCCCCCGGTGACGAGCCTCACCACGAGACCAACCTTATCTCGTCATCCTGCGGTCCTCGCGGTTACCATTCCGCCCATGGCAGACATACCGCCTCCACCGCCAGGGTCGCCTCCCCCCACGCCTCCCGGCTACCAGCCGCCTCCGCAAAGCTTCTCTGACATCCCGCCCAGCGCCCAGGGCTACGGGATGCCACCCGGCGCCCCGGGTTACGGCAATGTCCCGCCGGCCGGCTATCCCCAGGCGCGGCCGGGCATCAGCCTCACGTCCCAGTTCACCGGCATCGCGATGTGGTCGATCATCCTCGGCGTGATCTCGGTCGGGGTGCCCCTGGTCACCGGCCTGACGGGCAACGGCGGCGCTTACTACTTCTACGTCCTGCCGATCTTCGGCTTCATCCGAGGGGTCCAGGCCGCCACCCGAGGCCAGGTGATCGGCGGAATCGTGGGCATCGTGCTCAACGTCCTCGGCGGCATCATCAGCGTCAGCCTGGCTCTCATCCACTAGACCTCGCGGCGGCGCCGTCGTCGCCGGCCGGAATCAAGAGCATCGGAAGTACGGCCGCGAGAAGGCACGCGGCCACGGCTGCCCAAAGCGCCGCGTTCACGGACCAAGCGATCAGCGGACCGGCCAGCGCCGAGCCGATCGGGTTCCCCACCGAGTTGAGCGACATCGAAACCGCGAAAGCCCGCCCAAACCAAGCGGGGTCGGTGCGGCGCTGCCGCAGCGTGAAGAGCCCGATGTCGAACGGCCCGTTGGCAAGCCCCAGGAGGACGATCGCCGCCGCCACCACGACCAGGCTGCCGGCGAGCGGCAGGATCGCAGTGGCCAGGGTGGCGATCAGGATCGCCACCACCATCATCTGGCGCTCGCGACCCTGGCTCGACATCCGGCCCGCGACCAGGGCGGAGGCCAGCCCCGCCCCTCCCATCAATCCCCAGAGGACGCCCACAATCGCTGGGCTCGAGTGCATCCGGCCGAGCACGAGGACCGGCACCGCGATCGCGAGCAGGCCGTTGCCGATGTTGAATGTGCTGAGAGTCAACGCGAGACCGCGCAGGGTCGGGTTGCTCAAGGTGTACTTGAGCCCAAGCCAGGCGTTGCGCAGCACGGATCCCACCGGTGCGGCCTGGTTGCGTGGATCCGGCAGCCGCAGCATCACGGCCGCGGCGGCGATGTAGACCGCGCCTGCCGTCGCCAGCGCCCACTCGCCGCCGAACAGACCCACGAGTGTCCCCGCGAGTGGCGACGCCAAGAGCGTGGCGATCACGTGCCCGCTGCTGTCCAGCCCGTTGGCGTGCTCCCAGAGGTGACGCGGCGCCAGGATCGGAAACAGCGAGCGGGCGCCCGCCCAGCTCAGCGGATTCGTCAGAGACGAAACGGCGACGATCGCGAGGAGCAATAGTGGCGGCAGCGCGTGCAGAGCGGACAACGTCGCGATGAGGCCTAACGCCGCCGCGGCCACCGAATAGTCGAGAACGACCAGACGGGCTCGGCCGAAGCGGTCGAGGAGCGCGCCGGCCAGGGGCGATACGACCACGCCGGGCAGGAACGCCATGAAAGCCGTCGCCCCCGCGAGGCTCGGCGAGTGGTAGCGCTGCAGCACGAAGAGGATCAGGGCGACGAAGGTCATCGAGCCGCCCATGCGGCCGAGCAGGAGCCCGGCATACAGGCGCGCGAAGCCGGGCACGCGCATCAGCCCGCCGTATCCCTCGGGCTGGGATGTGCTCGGCGGAGAGGTGCTCAGACGGCGACGCGACTGCGAGCGGCGGCCCGGACCGGGCGCCGGACCTTGGCGGCCCCGTTCAGCCTTCCCGCCTTCTCCAGGAGGCGGCGGAGGTACTGGCCGGTGGCCGAGTCGGGCCGGCGCGCGAGGTCCTCGGGCGTGCCTTCGGCGATCACGAACCCGCCCTTGTCGCCGCCCTCGGGGCCAAGGTCGATGAGCCAGTCGGCGGTCTTCAGCACATCGAGGTTGTGCTCGATGACGACCACGGTGTTGCCGTGATCGACAAGCCTGTGCAAGACCTGCAGCAGTCGCTCCACGTCGGCGTAGTGGAGGCCGGTGGTCGGCTCGTCGAGGAGGTACAGGGTGCGGCCGGTGTCGCGACGCGAAAGCTCAGCCGAGAGCTTCACGCGCTGCGCCTCACCACCCGACAGCTGCGTCGCCGGCTGGCCGAGCCTGATGTAGCCGAGGCCGACGTCGTGCAGCGTGCGCAGCTTGACCTTGATCCTCGGCACGTTCTCGAAAACCTCGAGGGCCTCGTCGACCGTGAGCTCGAGAACGTCGGCGATCGAGTGACCGCGGAACTTGACCTCTTGCACCTCGCGCGAGTAGCGCGTCCCGTGACACACCTCACACGGCACGTACACGTCGGGTAGGAAGTGCATCTCGATCTGGATGATGCCGTCGCCTTCGCACGCCTCACATCGCCCGCCCTTTACGTTGAAGCTGAACCGCCCCGGCTTGTATCCGCGCATCTTCGCCTCGGGCAGGCTCGCGAACAGCTCGCGCATGTACGTGAACATGCCTGTGTACGTCGCCGGGTTGGAGCGCGGCGTGCGCCCGATGGGCGACTGGTCGATGTCGATGGCCTTGTCGAGATGCTCGAGCCCCTCGACCGCGCGATGCGGGCCGGGCTTGTCCTTCGCCCTGTAGAAGTACTGCGCCACCTTCCGGCTGAGGATGTCGGTCACGAGCGACGACTTGCCGGATCCGCTGACGCCGGACACCGACACGAAGGTGCCGAGGGGAATGGCGACGTCGATGTCCTTCAGGTTGTTGGCCCGAGCGCCTCGAATAACGAGCTTCTTGCCATTGCCTTCGCGCCGTTTCGACGGCATCGGGATCTCTCGGTCGCCGCGCAGGTAGGCGCCCGTGACGGAGTTCGGATTGTTGATCACCTGCTCGACCGTGCCCGCCGCGATGATCTCGCCCCCGTGCTCGCCCGCGGCCGGCCCGATGTCGACCATGTAGTCAGCCGATCGAATTGTCTCCTCGTCGTGCTCGACCACGATCAGCGTGTTGCCGAGGTCGCGCAGGCGCAGCAACGTGTTTATGAGTCGCCGGTTGTCGCGCTGGTGGAGTCCGATCGACGGCTCGTCCAGGATGTAGAGGACGCCCATCAGCTTGGATCCGATCTGGGTCGCCAGCCGGATTCGCTGCGACTCGCCGCCCGACAGCGTGTTGGCCGCGCGGTCGACCGTCAGGTACTCGAGCCCGACGTCGATCATGAACTGCAACCGCTCCAGAATCTCCTTCAAGATTCCACGCGCGATCAGCTGCTCACGCTCCGTGAGCGCCAGCTCTTCAAAGAAGCCGATGGCTCCGCTCACCGAGAGCTCGCACACCTGGGCGATGTTGCGGTCGGCGACTGTCACGGCCAGGGATTCAGGCTTCAACCGCTGGCCCTTGCAGGTCGGGCAGGGCTTGTCCGACATGTAGCGCTCCAGCTCCGCCTTCAGGAAGTCGGACTGGGTCTCTTCATAACGGCGCTGCAGGTTGGCGACGACGCCCTCGAAAGGCGCCTCGTACCACCGCTCGTGCCCGTACTGGTTCTTGTATCCGAACCGAATCTTCTTGTCGCCGGTCCCGTTGAGGAGCACGTCGCGGTGCTGCTTGCTCACCTTCGACCACGGCTTGTCCATGTCGATTCCGAAGTACTTGCTGACCGTCTCCAGGAGCTCGGGATAGAAGAACTGCGATTTGCTCCACGCCGCGATCGCGCCCTCCCGCAGGGATAGCGAAGGGTCCGGAACGACGAGGTCGCCGTCGACCACCAGCTGAAACCCGATCCCCGTGCAGACGGGACACGCCCCGTGCGGGCTGTTGAAGGAGAAGTTGCGCGGCTCGGGCTCGGACACGCTGGTCCCGTCGTATGGGCACGCGTAGTCCTGAGACATCTTGATCTCGTCACCTTCGGCGGGCACGATGATCACCGACCCGCCGCCCAGCCTCGCCGCGGTCTCGATCGAATCGACCAACCGAGTTCGCTGGTCGGGACCGACCACGATCCGGTCGACGACGACCTCGATGTCGTGCTTCTTGTTCTTGTCCATCGGGATCTTCTCGCCGATCTCATACAGGCTGCCATCGACCCGCACACGCACGAAGCCCGACTTGCGGACGTCGTCGATCAGCGACCTGTATTCGCCCTTGCGGCCCTTGACCACCGGCCCAAGGACCATCACGCGCGTTGCCTTGGGCAGCTTCTCGACGTGGTCCGCCATCTGCTCAACAGTCTGCCGCCGGACCTCCCGACCGCACACCGGGCAGTGCGGCACGCCGACACGCGCATAGAGCAGCCGAAGGTAGTCGTACACCTCCGTGACCGTGCCCACGGTCGAGCGCGGGTTCTTGGACGTGCCTTTCTGGTCGATCGAGATCGCGGGCGACAGCCCCTCGATGACGTCGACGTCCGGCTTTTCCATCTGACCCAGGAACTGCCGCGCGTACGCCGACAGCGACTCCACGTACCGACGCTGGCCTTCGGCGTAGATCGTGTCGAAGGCGAGCGACGACTTGCCCGACCCGGACAGGCCGGTGAACACGACCAGCTTGTCGCGTGGGATCGACAGCGTGACGTTCTTGAGGTTGTGCTCGCGCGCCCCTCGAATCGTTATCTGGTCAGTCGGCATTCGAACCTTGCGTTATTCCTTTTCTCGCGCTACCGCAAACGTCGCGCTGGCCGTGGCCACGAGCCTGCCGTCGCTCCCTTCGACCCGGCACTCGGCCACGGCCGTGCGCCGGCCGGCATGGATGACGTGCCCGGTGGCCCGGAGCGTTTCGCCCACCTTCGCCGCGTTGATGAAGTTGAGCTTCAGGTCGAAGCTCATAGCCCGTACGACCCCAGGACTCAGGGTACGCAACGACCGGCCCATGGCGGAGTCTGCCAGGGTGCTGATCATGCCGCCATGCACGAAACCGGAGTGATTGGCCATGTCTTCGGTCGTCGCCATCTCGACAACCGCTGTGCCCTTTCCAGTCTCGACGAGCTTCAGACCTAGCCACTCCCACGCGCGGGACGGCGCGTGAGTTGTCTCACTCACGGCCCTGACCCTCCGGCACTGGCATACACGTCGACGACGCCCGGGCGATCAGGCGGCCGCGGTCGTCGACCACGTCGGCCTCGCTGAAGAGCAGGGTCTGCTTCATCTCGATGACGCGGCCCTCCGCCCGCAAGCGTCCTTCAACGACGGGGCGGAGAAAGTTGATCTTGAGCTCGATGGTCGTATTCCAGAGGCCATCTTCCTGCAGCGTCGCCAGCGACATGCCCATGGCCGCATCGGCGATCTGGGTGATGACGCCGCCTTGCACGACGCCGCCGCCGTGCCGGTGCTGCGGACCCGCCTCGAGCTCCAGCACGACTCGACCCGGCTCGGCTTCGGTTATGCGTGCGCCCAGGGTCTGCATCCATCCATCAGGCTTGGCCTCCAGGAGCGCCTGCGCGCGGCGAACGTTCTTTAAGGGCCCCGTCGCGTTTTCCTCCAGTTCCTAACCATCGTCCGCTGTTTGGGGGCCGCGGCGATGGCAAGCGAAACGTCGGCGTCGTCCTCCTTCACCGACTCCTCGCCCGACAGACGCTTGCGCAGCGCAATGATCCGGTCGCGCACGCGGGCCGCATCCTCGAACTGCAATTCCTTCGAAAGCCGTCGCATCTCTTTCTCGAGGTCGCGCACGATGGCCAGCAGATCCTCGCGCGGAACACCCGCGCCGATCATCAGCTCGACCGCGTCGGCCTGGATGTCCTTGTCCTGGAGGTCGATCGCGTAGATCGCCTTCTTCACCGACTCGGGGGTGATGCCGCGCTCGGCGTTGTACGCGATCTGCCGGTTGCGCCTCCGCTCCGTCTCGTCGAGCGCCAAGCGCATCGAATCGGTGATCTGGTCCGCGTACATGACCACATGGCCCTCGACGTTGCGCGCGGCCCGGCCGATGATCTGGATGAACGACCGGTACGCGCGGAGGTAGCCCTCTTTGTCGGCGTCCAGGATGCCGATGAACGCGACCTCCGGTAGGTCGAGGCCCTCGCGCAGCAGGTTGATGCCGACCACGACATCCACCGCGCCCGTGCGCAGGTCGCGCAGCACGTCGATACGCTCCATCGCATCGAGCTCGGAATGGAGGTAGCGGACCTTCACCCCGTACTCGCGCAAGTAGTCCGCGAGGTCCTCCGCAAACCGCTTTGTCAGCGTCGTCACGAGTGAGCGTTGCCCTAGCTCGGCCCGCCTCTTGACCTCCGCGAGCAGGTCGTCGATCTGTCCGCTGGTCGGGCGCACCTCGACCGTCGGGTCGACAAGACCAGTCGGCCGCACGACCATCTCCACGGTGCGCTGCGACCGGCGCATCTCGTAATCGCCCGGAGTCGCTGAAACGTAGACCACGTTCTGCGCGCGCTCCTCCCACTCGTCGAAGCTCAGCGGCCTGTTGTCGAAAGCGCTGGGCAAGCGGAATCCGTACTCCACCAATGCCGCCTTCCGCGATCGGTCGCCGCCCAGCATGCCGCCGATCTGCGGCACCGCGACGTGCGACTCGTCGACGAAGATGATCGTGTCGTCCGGGAGGAAGTCCATCAACGTGTACGGCGCCTCGCCTGGCTGCCGGCGCGTGAGGTGCCGCGAGTAGTTCTCGATCCCGGCGCACGTGCCCGTCTCGCGCAGCATCTCGAGGTCGAAGTTCGTGCGCTGGCGCAGGCGCTGCGCCTCGAGCAGGCGGCCGTGCTCCTCGAACCACTTGCACCGCTCTTCCAGTTCGGCCTCGATGTCGACCATCGCGAGCCGGAGCTTGTCCGCCGGCGTGACGTAGTGAGAGGCGGGAAACACCGTGAACTCGTCGCGCGGGCCGAGGATCTCGCCCGTCGTTGCGTCCAACTCCTGGATCCGCTCGACCTCGTCGCCGAAGAACTCCACGCGAAACACCTTTTCCTCGTTGGCGGGCACGAGGTCGACGACGTCGCCGCGGACGCGGAACCGCAGGCGCGCGAGGTCGTAGTCGTTGCGCTCGTAGAGCATCTCGGTGAGCTTGCGCAGGAACACCTCGCGGCGAATCTGCTGGCCCTTCTCGACTTTCAACGATTCACCCATGTAGTCCTCGACAGAGCCGACACCATAGATGCAGCTGATGCTGGCCACCACCAGCACGTCACGACGGGTGATCAAAGACTGCGTGGTCGAATGGCGCATGCGATCGATCTCGTCGTTGCGGCTCGAGTCCTTCTCGATGTAGGTGTCGGTGCGCGCAATGTAAGCCTCGGGCTGGTAGTAGTCGTAGTAGCTCACGAAGTACTCGACGGCGTTGTCCGGCAGGAGTCGCCGGAACTCCGCGCAAAGCTGCGCGGCGAGCGTCTTGTTGGGGCTCAAGACCAGGACCGGTCTCTGCAGCTGCTCCACGGCCCAGGCCATCACGTTCGTCTTGCCGCTGCCGGTCACGCCCAGCAGGACCTGTTGGGTCAGCCCGGACTGGACGCCGTTGACCAGCTGTGCGATGGCCTCGGGCTGGTCCCCGGCGGGCTTGAAGGGTGCGTCGACACGAAAGCGGGAGGTCACGGGACATCTAATTCTAAGGCGAACGGACGTTCGAAAGGGCTCCCGGATTTTCCTAGGTACTTGCTACCGCTCGCGTGTTTTATCTATTTAGACCTGCGTTCTTTCTCGATTTGAGGAGGTGCAATGGAGCACAAGGAAACCAACTTCGTTCGCGACGAGTCGTCAGGCACCGTCCGCGAGGAATCGACGGTCGTCAACGACACGGGCGTAGCGCCGGTGCGCGAAGCGTCCCTCGTCAAGAGCTCAACTCCGGCGCGGCGGGCGATGGAAGTCATCTACCTCGTGTTCGGAGTCATCGACGGCCTCCTGCTGATCCGGTTGGTGCTCAAGCTTTTGGGGGCGAACTCGCACGCCGGGTTCGCGAGCTTCACCTACGGGTTGACAGACTTCCTGCTCGCGCCTTTCCGAGGGCTGTTGCCAAACTTCGTCAGCGGCCAATCTGTCTTCGAGCTGTCTGTCGTGTTCGCCATACTCATCTACTCGCTGCTTGCACTCGCGTTGGTTCGATTCGTGGCGATCACGCTTTCACGCAGCGTGATGGTTTCGCAGCACAGCCGCTCCGAAGGACTCAAGCCCCGCTCGGAGTAACGGTCGGGGAAACCGAAGCGGCTACGGCAGGGCGAGGATCATCGCCTCCACGATGGTCCCCGCCGCAACTCCCTCGAAAGGGAAGGTCTAATCCGGTCCGCGCGACCCCGGCCCAAACTGAGCGAAAACAAGGACTGCTCAGAGCAGCCTCTCCAAATCGCTGGCGCGCTCGCAGTCTCCATGCCCTGCCCCCACTCCCTCTTCCCAGCTCGTCCCTCGCGCCACGAACCGCCAGAAGCACTCTCAGCCGATCCAGCCCACCCGCTCGAGAACCTCCCGCGCGACCTCTCTGGGCGCTTGATCGTCGGTGACCACCGACGTCTCCTCCAGCCCTGCTTGATCCATGACGCGGCTCATCTCCATGCTCTCGCGAAGGTGCTCGTCCAGCTCCTGACCCGAGTCACGCTGACCCAGCCGCCCCTCGATCGTGCCCGGCGAAGCAGTCAGGCGCACGACAACGAGATCAGCCTCCGGGATCGCAACCCGCAAGGCGTCTAGCGCATCGCGACCGAGGACCGCGCGCGCCAGCACCGCGTAACGCATTCCGGCCTCGCGCAGGTTGGGCCAGATCGCGGCGAGGTTGCGGGCGATGAGCTGGTCGGCGGATATCGACGAGGGATGTAGGTGCAGCCACCCCAGCCAGTCGAGGTCAACTACCGCGGCCGGTTTGCCCTGCTGCTCGAGCATGTGGCCGATCTCGATCGCGACCACGGTCTTGCCGGAACCGACCGTACCGGTCAAAAGGAGCGTTGGTATCTCCACCTCGCTCACGTCCGGAGACTAAGGCAGCGCGAGGATCATCGCCTCCACGATCGTGCCGGCCTTGATGCCTTCGTCGCCGGGCGCGATCCGCACGAAGGCGTGGGCCCCAGCGAGGGACAGAAGGCGCGAAGAAGACTGTGAGCCGGTGGTGTCGGCCACCAGCTCCGCACCCTCGCGCCTCAGCGTCACCCGCTGGTACTCCGTGCGATCCGCCGTCGCGCGCGCGTCGTATCCGAGGCGCACCGGCAGGGTCGGGCGCTGAAGTTGCGAGAAACCCTGCATCTTGCGCAGCGCCGGCCGCACGAAGACCTCGAAGGTCACGAGCGATGAAACGGGAAAGCCAGGAAGCCCGAAGGCCAGTTTGCCGGCAGGCAATGTCGCGAAAGTGAATGGTTTGCCTGGCTTCAGCTTCACGCGCCCGACATGCACGGTCCCAAGCGATTCGAGGAGCGGCTTGACGAGGTCGTGCGTCCCGACCGACACCCCACCCGAGGTGACCAGCACGTCCGCCGCCCCGAGCGCCTCGAGGACCAGCCTTCGCAGGGCCTGTGGTTCGTCTGGCCCGATTCCGAGGATTCGCACCTCCACCCCCGCCTCGCGAAGCGCGGCCAGCAGGGCCCAGCGATTGGAGTCGGTGATCTGGCCGGGGCCGGGCTTCCTCCCCACCTCGACCAGCTCGTCTCCCGTCGACAGCAGCGCCACCCGGGGGCGCCGGCGCGCCTCCACCTCGGCAAAGCCGAGCGCCGCCGCGAGCCCCAGCTCGGCCGCGCCGAGCTGCGTCCCGGCCCCGAGCACGAGCTCTCCCGCCTTCACGTCTGCGCCGGGGCGGTGGAAGTTGCTGCCCGCGCGAAGATCACCGGGCACTGTGACTGCATCGCCGGCGAGGCGCACGTCTTCGACCATGACCACCGTGTCGGCGCCGTCAGGCAGGACGCCGCCGGTCAGGATGCGCGCGGCCGTCCCACGATCGACGCCCCCGGCGAACGGCCGGCCCGCGGCCGATTCGCCGATCACGCGCAGCGTCTGGCCCGCGTCCACCGCCCGCACCGCGAATCCATCGACCGCGCTGGTGGAGAAGGCCGGCAGCTCGGCGGGCGCCCTCATGTCAGCCGCCAGGACGCGGCCCACCGCCTCGCCGATGGCAACGCGCTCTTTCGGCAGCACGGGTGTGTGGTCGAGGACCAGCGCCGCCGCCACGTCGGCATCGACCAGCGGATACGTGGACGCCCTCACTGTGAGCTGAGGTTAGCTACTCGTAACGGAGGGCGCGGCTTGGATCCTGGACCGCGGCGCGCATCGACGGCAGCAGACCGCTCACGGTGCTGAGGACGACGGCCAGCAGCAGCGCCGCCACGGCGATCCCAAAGTCGGTTCTGAAAACGTCGATGCCTGTGCCGGTGACGCTCTGCACCAACCGGTCCACAGCAGCGTTGCCCATCTGGGCCAGGCCGACCGCGCCGAGGGTGCCGATGATTCCGCCGGCGAGCCCGATCAAGGCCGCCTCCGCCACGAAGAGCAGCAGGACGTCGCGGGATCGCGCTCCCAGGGCCTTCAGCACGCCGATCTCCTTGGTGCGCTCGAGCACTGCGCTGTACATCGTGTTGGCGATCCCGAGACAGGCCAGGAGCAGGGCGACCAGCGCCAGCGCGAGCAGCGCGATGCGGAGCCGGCTGAGCAAGTCCTCGAAGCCGCGGAACACGTCGCCGAAGGTCTGGGCCTGGAAGCCCAGGGTCTCGAGGCGCTTGCGCACGACATCGACCGTGGCGCCCGAATCAGCCAGCAGCGTGATGTTGGCGAACTCGCCCGTCTTCCAGCCGTTGAACCCAGCCATCTTGGCCCAGTAATCCTTGGCGAACGTGTAGGGAACCAGTGCGCCGGCGGCTCCGGCCGGCATGTACTGCGTCGACACCACGCCGACGACCGGGAGGGAGATGAACAGCGGGCTGGTGACGGGGTTGACAGGCGGCCCGGAGACCACCAGCGAGCCCGACGTGGAGTTGAAGTCGACCGTGGAGCCCAGTGCCGCCGCTGCATTCTTGAAGCCAAGGGCCATCGCGGTCCGGTCGGTCAGCACGACTTCGACCGCCGAATCCGACCTCGGCAGCCGGCCGGCCAGGAGCGTCATCCCCGGCGAGGAGTCTTTTGGCGGTAGCGAGACCAGCGCGCCGGAGGGCAGCGTGGCGGGCTTGGCGGAGGCGTCGTCCATGGTGAACGTGCCCGTCATCGCGACCTGGCCCCACGCCGCCCGAACGTGTGGCTGCCGGCTGATCGTCGCCAGCGTGCCCGCGCTAAACCCGCTGCCGTCACCGACCGGGTAGACGGCCACCTGGTGGAGCTGGCTCCGCGCCAGCGCGGGCGAGTTCAGGGCGTCCTGGAGGCCGCCCGCGAGGGCGGCTATCAGCGTCATCGCCGCGATGCCGATGGCCACGCCGGTGGTCGTGAGCGACGTCCGCAGCGGCCTCCGGACGGTCGCCCGCATGCCGACCTTGAGGGTGTCCCGCCAGTGCATCCGTGTGGGCGGGATCACGGGGTCCTGGTTGCGGACGGTCTCGCTGCCCTGCTCCAGCTCGACCGCGCGTCCGTCGATCATCCGGATCACCCGCCCCGCGCGGCGGGCCACCTCGGGGTCGTGGGTGACGAGGACGACGGTCGCCCCGCGCCGGTTGAGGTCCTCGAGCAACCCGAGGATGACCTCGCCGGCGGCAGAGTCGAGGCTGCCTGTGGGCTCATCGGCGAGAATCAGCCCCGGGCGGTTCGCCAGCGCGCGGGCCACGGCCACCTTCTGCTGCTCGCCCCCGGACAGCCGGTTCACCCTCGTCCGCGCCCGATTCGCGAGGCCCACGAGCTCGAGAAGATGCCGCGCCCTTGTGCGCCTCTCGTCCAGGTCGATGCCGGCCAGGGTGAGTGGCAGCGCGACGTTTTCCTCCGCCGTCATAGACGGGATGAGGTTGAAGGTCTGGAAGATCGTGCTCACGCGCTGCAGCCGGTAGTCGGCGAGGTCGGCGTCGGACAGCTGATCGAGGGGCAGGCCCGCCGCGTAGACGTGGCCGGAGGTTGGTTTGTCGAGGCCGCCCATGAGCGAGAGCAGGGTGGTCTTGCCGCATCCGGATGGCCCGACGATGGAAACGAACTCGCACGGGCCGATCTGCATCGAGATGTTCTTGAGCGCGCTCACGTGCATCTCGTCCCCGCGGCCGTACTCGCGCGAGACCGAGTCGAGACGCAGCCCCACGGCCTGGCCCAGGAGGTCTTGGAACTCCTCCGCGGGCGGCACCTCGGTGTCCGGCAGGAGGACCGCCGGCGCCAGGCTCAGGTCGTGGCCGTTCCCTTCGATGATCGGAGGAGGGGCAATCTCGGGAGCGGCCATCACGGCGACCGCTGTGGCTAGGGCCTGGAGATCGTCGATGCCGGCCAGTGGAGCCGCCCCTACCGGCGCGTCCTGAGCCTTCTCCTTGGGAGCACGCTTGCGCTGGCGGCGTTTGCCACCCGAACGACGCCCCCCGCGTTCGTCAACTGCCGTCGCCACCCGG
>DASWGF010000132.1:0-3910 GCA_036393875.1 Candidatus Dormiibacterota bacterium | reverse complement strand
TCAAACGGGCCGCGAAGGTGCCCGAGGTGGCCGCCCGGCTGCCGAATATCGAGGCCACCGTCGCCATCCGCATCACCAGCGACGAGGAAATGGCGCAGCTGAACCGCGACTACGCCGGCGATGACCACGCCACCGACGTCCTCTCGTTTGCCGGCGAGGGCAGTCACCTGGGTGACATCGCCATCTCGTGGCCGGCAGCCGTGCGACAGGCTGCGGATTATGGGCACGACCATAAGACCGAGATAGCGCTGCTGGCCGTCCATGGTTTGCTGCACCTGCTCGGGTGGGACCACGTGACCGCGGCCGAGCGCCGGGAGGTGAGCCGGCTGACCATCGCGGCGCTGGATCGGTCGCAGGTCAAGCCTGGTAGGAAATGGGTCTGGTCTGGGTACACTCCAATAAAGGGTGTGCGGCGCTCGCCGCGGGCCTAACTGCGCCTGCATGGAAAAGAGAAAGGAAGAGCTGTTGATCGTCGGGCTGGGCAATCCGGAGGCGGATTATGCCGACACGCGCCACAACCTTGGGTTCGCGTGCGTGCGGGAGCTTGCGCGCCGCATGGACGTGAAGATCGACCGCAAACGCTGGCAGTCGCTGGTCGGTCGCTCAGAGTCCCAAGGGGTCTGGTTCGTGCTGCCGCAGACGTACATGAACCTCTCGGGGGAGGCGGTGGCGAAGGCGCTTCGCGATACCAAGCTCACCCCGGAGCAGCTCTGGGTGGCGCACGACGAGCTCGACCTGCCCCTGTGCCGGATCCGCATCCGGCGCGGCGGATCGGGCGCGGGCCACAACGGCGTCCTTTCGATCATCAGCGCGCTCGGCACGCCCGACTTCGTGCGCTTCCGCGTCGGTATCGGCAAGCCCGCGCGCAAGGGATCGCCCGCAGGGCGCAGCCATGTGCTCGGCCGGTTCACGAAAGCGGAGGCCGCGCGGTTGCCGAGCATCGTCGTCGGAGTCGCCACCGCGCTGGAGGTGGCGCTCGACGCCGGCATCGAGCGGGCGATGGACCGTTTCAACCGAGCTGGTTCGCTGGGCTGCGAGGAGTTGCCATGAGCACCCTGGCGGAAAGGACCCTCGACGCAGCGCCCGAGCTGCGCCGGTGGGCGTCTAAGGCGTCCGGTGAGCTCAAAATCGCGCGGCTGCCGAAGCCCGCGTGGCCGATCGTGGCCGCGGCGGTCGCGCGTGCCGCCGCTGAAACGGGCCGTTCATTGCTCATCCTGACTTCTGCGCCCGACCGCTTCTGCGACGAGCTGAGACCCTGGCTCGCGGGCCGGCCTCCGGCGTACGTCTTCGCGGAGGTGGCAGTTTCCTTCCTCGACCGGCCGCCTGCGTTCGACGAGGCCGTCAACAAGCGGATGGAAGCCTTGAACGCGCTCGCCGATCGGTCGTCTCCGTGCGTCGTGGTTTCGTCCCGCCGCGCGATCGTCCGGTCGACCATCTCGCCCGCGGACCTGGCCCTGGGGTCGCTTGCCCTCGCGCCGGGCGCCGGCCCCGACCCCGTGGCCGTCGCGAGCCGGCTGGTCGAGATGGGCTATTCGCGCGAGCAGCTCGTCGAGGACCACGGCCAGTTCGCATTGCGTGGCGGAATCCTCGACGTCTTTCCGGCCGCGGCCGACTCGCCGGTGCGGGCCGAGTGGTCCGGTGACGTCGTCGAGACCCTCAGATTGTTCGACCCCGCCAACCAGCGCTCGGTGATGGCGGTGCCGCGGGTTTCAATCCACCCGGGTCGCGAGCTGTTGCTGGGACCGCGGCGTGGAGCCGCGGCGGCCAACCGGCTGCGGGAGCGCGTGTCGCTCGACGGACTGCGGGCCGATGTCAAGGCGGACTGGGAAGAGGACGTCGAGCGACTCGAGGCGGGCGCCGCCTTCCCGGGCATCGAGTTCTACGCGGCCTACGTGGACGAGTCGGTGCCTTCGCTGCTCGAGCATCTGCACGATGGGATGGCGATCGTGGACTTCGAGCCCGGCAGGCAGCTGGCGGACGCGCGGGTGCTCGTCGAGGAGACCGAGATGCTCGCCGCGGCCGAAGCCGAAGGCAGTGAGCTTCCGCGGGGATTTGAGCTGCCGGTGGTTGGATTTGAGCGCCTGGGCGCGGTCCAGAGCCACCCGCGTCTCGAGCTCAGCGCAGGCGAGGCCGGTGAGGATGCGATCGACCTCGGTTGGGTCGAGGCGGAGCCGTTGGTGGGCCGGCCGAAAGCCACAGCCGAGCTTGCAGCGCTGGCAGCGTCGGCGACGGTCGCCATCGCCACCGAGCAATCCGAGCGACTGGGGTCGTTCCTCGCTGAGGCTGGTGTCGATGATCATCTGAGGGAGCTGGATCTCGACCTCGACCTCGAGCTCGAGCCTGGTCTGGGGCACGCGGACATCGACATCACGGCGGGCGCCGCGAATCCGGCGATGGAGTTCCGTCTCATCACCGACGCCGAGCTCTTCGGCCGCCTCCGCCGCCCCACGCGCCCGTCGCGCTCGGCCCGCGGCCGGGCCGAGCAGCTGACTCGCGAATTCACGCTCGACTTCGCACCCGGCGAGCTGGTGGTCCATGTCGACCATGGGATCGCGCGATTCGCCGGCATGCGCCTGCTCGAATCCGAAGGCGCGCACCGCGAGTACCTGGAGCTGGACTACGCCGAGGCCGACAAGCTGTTCGTGCCGGTCGAGAACCTCGACCGCATCCAGAAATTCCTCGGCGGTGATGACGAGCCCACCCTGCACAGGCTTGGCAGCGGTGACTGGTCGCGCGCGCGCGGGCGCGCCAGCAAGGTGGTCCAGGACGTCGCCGAGGAGCTGCTGAAGATCTACTCGTCGCGCGAGGCCCGGCCGGGCATCGCGTTCGCCCCCGACACCGCCTGGCAGCAGGAGCTCGAGTCGTCCTTTCCTTATGAGGAGACTGCGGACCAACTGGCGGCGCTCGCGGAGATCAAAGCCGACATGGAGTCCGACCGGCCCATGGATCGCCTCCTCTGTGGCGACGTCGGCTTTGGCAAGACGGAGCTGGCCCTACGAGCGGCGTTCAAGGCCGCGATGAGCGGCAAGCAGGTGGCGGTGCTGGCGCCGACGACGGTCCTGGCCCAGCAGCATTTCCACGTCTTCACGGAAAGGTTGCGCAATTTCCCGGTCACGATCGAAATGCTGTCGCGCTTCGTCGATGAAGAAAATCAGGCCCGCACCATCGAAGGGATCAAGGCCGGCCAGGTCGACATCGTCGTCGGCACGCACCGCCTGCTCCAGCGGGATGTCCGGTTCAAGCGGCTGGGTCTGTTGATCATCGACGAGGAGCACCGCTTTGGCGTCATGCAGAAGGAACGGCTGAAGAAGCTGCGCACGCAGCTCGACGTGCTGTCGCTGTCGGCGACGCCGATACCGCGCACTCTGCACATGGCGATCGGCGGCATCCGCGACATGAGCGTGATCCAGACGCCGCCCGAGGAGCGCCAGCCGATCAAGACTTACGTCACGGCCGATGACGACGAGCTCGTGCGAGAAGCGATCACGCGCGAGCTGCAGCGTGGCGGCCAGGTGTATTTCGTGCACAACCGGGTGCGCACCATCGAGAAGGCAGCCGACCGCGTGCGAGACCTGGTCCCGAATGCCCGCGTGATCGTCGGTCACGGCCAGATGCCCGAGGATCAGCTCGCGCACGTGATGGTCGACTTCGAATCGGCGAAGCACGACGTCCTGGTGTGCTCGACCATCATCGAGTCGGGACTGGACATTCCGAACGTCAACACCATCATCGTGGAGGACGCTGATCGCTTCGGCCTGGCGCAGCTCTATCAGCTGCGAGGCCGCGTCGGGCGTTCCGGCAGGCGCGCGTACGCGTATTTCCTCTACAACCCTCGGCGCTCGCTCACCGAGACCGCTGATAAGCGGCTCGACGTGATCTCCGGGCTCCACGAGCTCGGGCAGGGTTTCAA
>DASWGF010000131.1:0-2504 GCA_036393875.1 Candidatus Dormiibacterota bacterium | reverse complement strand
TAGTCGGCCTTGCCGTCCCCGTTGAGGTCCTTGCCCTGGAAGTGCTTGGCGATGCTGATGTAGTCGTCCCAGGTTGCGGGGGGCTGGAGGCCGTCTTTCTGCAGAAGGTCCGTGCGGTAATACACCATCTGGAAGTCGCCGTCGAGCGGGACCGTGTAGACCTTGCCCTTGAACGTCGCGCTGAAGTCGCGAAAGAATGGCGCGATGTCGTTCCACTGAAGCGCCGAATCATTCTTGACGCGGTCGGTGAGGTCTTCGAGGTATCCGGCCGGTACGTAGTCACCCATCCACTGGGGATCGAAGACCGTGGCGTCGTACGAGTTGGTCTTGGTCGCAAAGTCAGTAAGGAGCTTCTGGTAAAGGTCGGAGAACGGAACCGTAATGATCTCGACCTTGGCGCCTGTGGCCCTTTCGAAATCGGGCGCGCGGCGCTGCAGGGGCTCCGCGATCTGGGGCCCGGTGAACGTGACGACGCGGATCGTAGTGCCGCTGAATTGGGCGTTCGACGTCGGGGTGCTCGAGTTGCAGGCCACCAACAAGCCCACCGTCAGGACCAGGGCTCTCGCCAGGTATCGGCTCATAACCTCAGTTCTCCTCCAAAAACCCGAAGATCCGGTCGCGCCAGACACCCGAGCCAAGGGGCCCGCTGCCACCGATTATTCGGATGTTTAACTCGTCATCAGGAATTTGTCAAGCTCCGAATTGCTCAAATCGGCTCTTTTGGAGCCTAGTCATCCGATGTCTCGCTGCAGGCCGAGGCATGGGGCTCGGGGCTCGGGGGGCGATCAGGCGTCTACCCTGGCGTCGAAGCTGAACCGTTCGAGAACACGTTGGAAGACCCCGCCGAGGATCGCCACGGGCACGAGAGAGATGACCAGCGCGGCAGCAGCTGTCGGCCAGTCCAGCTCACGCTCGAATGTGAAGAAATCCACCATCGCCACCGGGACCGTCTTGATCTCGCCGGACGTGAGCACCAGCGGCACGAGCAGCAGATTCCAGGCGAGCACGAAAAGTACGATCGCGGTCGCGGCGACAGTCGGTGCAACCAGCGGGAGCACGACCTCTCCGAGCACGCGCAGCAGGCCAGCCCCATCGAGCACAGCTGCTTCCTCCCAATCGGTCGAGAGCTGCCGAAGGGCACCGTGGAGGACATAGACGGCGAGGGGCGTCATCACCGCCGCCTCGGTCAGCACGACGCCGGCGAAGGTGTCTGCCAGGTGAGCCCGGCGCATGAGATCGCTCAGCGGGATCACGTAAGCCATCGCCGGCAGGCTGGCAAGGACGAGGAAGCCCTCGGTCAGCAGCGACTTGCCGGCGAAGCGCGAGCGGGCAAGACCAAAAGCCGCGAGGAAGGAACACAAGACGGCGAGCGCAGCGGCGCAAGCAGCCGCAGCCGTGCTGGTGGCGAGCTCCTGCCAGAAGGAAGGCTCAGCGATGCCGACCTCGCGGAAATGATCGAAGGTGATGGGTCCCTTCCAGGACGGCGGCCGTGTGCTGTTGTCAGGCAGCAAACCGAATGAGGCCAGGACCGTCCACGTGAGCGGTAGGAGAAACGCGACGAGTGCCACCGTCAGCAAGAGGATGCGAATGACGGCGTCGCGCCGGCGCCGCGCACGAAGGCTCCTCATGCGGTCGCGGGTCGCCTGACCAGCCGTATGTAGACGAGACCGACGCCGAACACGGCCGCCGCGATCAGCCATGCGGAAGCTGCTCCGGCCGGCCAGTTGTTGACAGCAAAAGCCTGGTTATAGCTGTAGAAAGCCGGCGTGACTGTGGCGCTGCCCGGCCCGCCACCTGTCAGGATCAGAACGACGTCCAATGTTCCGAGCGACAGACCGACCAGCAGCATCGTGATCGCGAGGAGAAGTGGTCGGAGCGATGGCAGCGCAACGACGTACGCCTGCCGAATCCACGACGCTCCATCGAGCGTCGCGTGCTCCCATAGCTCTTTGGGAACCGAAAGCAGCCCGGGCAGCAGCAGGAACGCCACGAACGGCGCCTCTCGCCACACCTCGATGGCGACGATCGTCGGCAACGCGAGCCGCGCGTCGCCGATCGGTGAGGCGATGCTGGCTTGTCCGAGCCAGCCCGACGCAAAGTCGAGAATGCCGTTGGCACCGATGAGCAGGAAGTGCCACATCACCCCGTTAGCGATGGGACTGACCAGCCAGGGCAGCAGTAGGAGCAGCCGCCACAGCCCGCGGCCGCGAATCGGGCGGCGCAACAAGTAAGCGAGACCGAACCCGATGACCAGCTCCAGCGGTACGGCGGAGACCGCGAAGAGCGTGATGTTCCGGATCGCCACACCAAACTGCGGATCTCGGATGACTGCCAGGTAATTGCCTAGACCGGCGAAATGAATGCTGGTTGAAAACGGCGAGTACGTGCTGAATGTGGCAAGGAGACCGAGCAGCGCGGGCAGGACCAGCCAGCCGCTCAGCAGCACTGCCAGCGGCGCAAAAAGGACGAGCCGGTCGCGGCGTGTCAGTCTCATGGGTCCCTGC
>DASWGF010000130.1:0-2265 GCA_036393875.1 Candidatus Dormiibacterota bacterium | reverse complement strand
GGCTACATCGCCGTCCATGTGTACCACCGCTTCGAGTACGAGCCCTACTTTCGCGAGGTGGAGGCGATCATGAACGCCCACGAAGGCCGCCCGCACTGGGGCAAGCTCCATTTCCAGACCGCCGCGACCCTGAGGCCGCTCTACCCGCTCTGGGATCGGTTCACGGCGGTGCGCGACCGCCTCGACCCTGGCCGAGTGTTCGGCAACGCCTACCTCGAGCGCGTGCTCGGACCTGGCACTCAGGTCACATAGATATATAAGGAGAGAGCCTGTGTCCGAGCCAATGGCGGCGTCCGATGAGGGCATCAACCAGTCCTTCGGTTACAAGCAGGAGCTCCGCCGGGCGCTGAGGCTCTTTTCGCTCTACGCGGTCGCCTTCTCGATCATCTCCATCACCACCGGGCTCTTCGCAAACTACGGATTCGGCGTCGCCCACCTCGGCGCGGCCATGATCTGGCTCTGGCCGGTGGCCGCGATCGGCCAGATGCTCGTGGCGCTGGTAGTCGCCGAGCTGGGCACGCGGATCCCGCTGGCCGGCTACTCGTACCAGTGGGGCGCGCGGCTGGTGAACACGACGTACGGCTGGTTCACCGGTTTCGTAGGGCTGGCCTACCTCGCGGTGGGCGCCGCGGGGATCAACTTCGTGGTCGTGGCGCCGATCATCTCCACCATCCTCAACCTGGATGCCAGCAACCCGACCATCAACCTCGTGATCACCGTCGTCATCTTCCTCGCGGTGCTGGCGGTCAACATCATCTCGATCGCGCTGGCCGCGCGGATCAACAACGTCGCGGTGTTCACCGAGATCGCAGGCATGGTGGGGTTCGGCCTGGTCCTGTTCGTGCTCTGGGCGATCCACCCCAACCACTCGATCACCTTTCTCGGCGACACCGGCGGGGTTCATGGTGGAGACATCCTCCTTGCGCTCCCGTACGCCGCGCTGATGGGCATCTTCACCATCGTCGGCTTCGAGCTGGCCGCCGACCTCGGCGAAGAGGCCGTCGCGGCGCGCGTCACGGTCCCGAAAGCGGTGATCTGGTCCGTCGCCAGCTCGGCGATCCTGGGCATGGTGGCGCTGATCGGATTCACGATCGCCATCCCGGACCTGGGCAAGATCACCGCCTCGCAGGTGCCGCTCGTCGACATCGTTGCGTACTGGATGGGAGACGTGGCCAAGGACGTCTTCGTCGTGGTCGTGGTGTTCTCGATCCTCGCGTTGGACGTGGTCGGGCTCGCCGCCACGGGCAGGCTGATCTTCTCGTTTGCGCGGGACAACATCATTCCGTTCTCGTCCGCGTTGAAGAAGGTCAATCCGCAGACGCAGACGCCGATCCGCGCGCTGGTCACCGCCTCGTCGCTCGGGCTGCTCTTCGTAGCCTGGGGCTACTTGAGCGCGATCACCGGCAAGGGCGGCTCAGCCTTTCTCCTGCTGATCACGGCCACCGCCACGTTGCCCTTCGTCGTCTACTTCCTGACCGTGCTCGCGTACGTGACGCGGCGCCACCGGATGGACAAGCTGCCGGAGGCGTTCGACCTCGGAGTGTGGGCGAAACCGGTCATGTACGCCGCGCTCACATGGATCGTGATCGCGCTCGGCGCGCTGATGATCCCCAAGGATTTCTGGGGCGCCGACCTGATCGTCGTCATCGTGCTGGCGGTCGCCGCGGCCTGGTACTTCGCGGTGCTCCGGGGCAGGCTGGCCCGGGGCGAGGCCGGCGTCGAACAGCTGCGCGGCTAGGGTCTACCGGAATCAGCCATTTGTGCCGAATGGTCGCCGCGCGGGCGATCGATACAGCCTTTCATGCCCACCTGGTAGTCGTTGAAGGCCGGGGACGGAGGGAGGCGGCGAGGACCCCTCCGTCCCATCCAATCCGGGTGGGTGCCCGCCGGGGTTACAACAGAGCCAGTTCGCTCTCGGCGTCGAACAGGTGCAGGTTCCGCGTATCGAGGCCCAGCTTAACTGTGTCGCCGGGATCCACCTTCATCTTCGGGTCCACCCGCGCCGTGACCGGGTCGCCGCCGACCTGCCCGTACAGGAACTGGTCCGAGCCCAGGCGCTCGACCACGTCCACCTTCATGTCCATGGTGCTGCCGCCGTCAATCGCCCGATCGGTCACCGCTTCCGGCCGGAAGCCGAGCGTGCCCTTGCCGGCCGGCACCGACTTCGGCAGCCGGACCTCGAAGCCCGTGGCCTTGGCCGTGCTGTCGGAGGTCGTGACGGGGACGAAGTTCATGGTCGGGGTGCCGATGAAGCCGGCGACGAAG
>DASWGF010000129.1:0-3270 GCA_036393875.1 Candidatus Dormiibacterota bacterium | reverse complement strand
CCGCGCTCGTGGGATGCTTCTAGCTCCACATGGCTCCCATCGTCGAGGTCGACCGGCTCTCCAAGCACTTCGGTCGTGTCCGCGCGGTCGATGACATCTCGTTCAGCGTCGCCGAGGGCGAGGTCTTCGGCTTCCTCGGCCCCAACGGCGCGGGCAAGACGACCACCATCCGCATCCTCCTGGGCCTTCTGCATGCAGACGGGGGCACCGCCAAGATCGGCGGCCACGACTGCTGGACGGATCACGCGAATGCGGCGCGGCAGTTCGGGTCCACCCTGGAGCAGCCGGCGCTCTACGGCTTCCTCTCCGGCCGCGACAACCTTCGCCAGTTCGCCCGGATCCTGGGCCGGGTGGACGAAGCCCAGATCAGCGAGCTGCTCGACCTCGTCGGGATGACCGAGCGGGCCGACGACCAGGTCAAGCGCTACTCGATGGGCATGCGGCAGCGCGTCGCCCTGGCCCAGGGCATGCTCGGCAAGCCGCGCCTGCTGATCCTCGACGAGCCGACGAACGGCCTCGACCCCAACGGGATCCACGGGCTGCGGGTGCTCCTGCGCAAGCTCGCCACTGAGCAGGGCATGACGATCTTCTTCTCGAGCCACCTCCTCTCCGAGGTCGAAGAGCTTTGCGACCGGGTGGTGGTCCTGCATCGAGGCGAGGTCAAAGCCTCGGGGCCGCTGGACGAGCTCATGACGACGAAGGGATTCAAGTACCGCATCGACGTGTCCGACGTCGACAGGGCGATGGAGGTCATTCGCGCGATCGACGGCGCCACTGCGGAGCCTGGAACCATCAAGGACTCGATCACCGTCACGTCTCCGACCGACCAGGCGCGGATCATCAACCGCGCGCTGGTGACGGCAGGCGTCGGCGTGGACCAGCTCGTGCACACGCAAAAGGGCCTGGAGGACGTGTACATGGAGCTGACGGGGGCGACTCCCGGCAGCACCCTGAGCTCGCCGCCACCGCCACCTCCACCTCAGGCCACGGCGGCGCCCAGCAGGTGACAATGTTCATCAGCCTCGTCCGCAACGAGCTCGAGAAGACCTGGCGCAGCCGCTGGATCGTGTTCGCGGTCCTGGCCGGTGTGTTCATCCTGATCGCCGGGGGCCTGTACACCTACTACGTGTTCAGTCAGCACCGGTGGAGCCCGCCGCCCGCGGTCGCGTGGCAATCGTTGCTGCACAGTGAGATCGCCTCCAATCAGCAGACCGTCGCCCAGCTGCAAGCCATCAAGCAGCAGCAGGGCACGGGGGGCGGCCTTCGCGGCGGCTTCGACATCGACACCGGGATCGCGCGCGCTCAGCAGGGGATCGCCGACGACCAGTACCTGCTCGACAACAACATCGCCCCCCTGCAGTCGTTTTCGCTCACCCTCGCGGCCTTGTTCGGGCTCGGCGGCATCTTCATGTTCCTGCTGATCCGCATCTTCGGGTGGCTGGCCTCGGAGCAGATCGCGGGCGAGCGCTCCGACCGCACGATCGCCATCCTGCTGAGCCGGCCGATGAGCCGCGACCAGCTCCTGCTGGCCAAAGCGGTCGCGTCGTTTCTGATCAGCCTGGCCGTCGTGCTGGCGATGTTCCTGATCATCTACGCGATGGTCGCGTTCATCCTCGGCTCGATCGGGCCGGTGACCGGACAGGTCGCGATCGCGATCGACGGGAGCAAGCCGCTCGGCGCGGGCAACCTGGTCGTCATGTACATCCCTGTGTTCGTGCTCATGTGTTTGGGCGCGGCGATGCTCGGAGTGGTGTGCGTGCAGGCCATGAGCCTCCTTGTCTCCGCGGTCGTTGGCCGATGGGCGGCGATCGGGATCACGCTGGCTGTGCTCTTCGGGGCGCCGCTCGTGAGCACCATCGTGACCGTGATCATCACTTTGATCAGCGGCAGCACCGAAAACACTCACTTCCTCAACTACCTCTTCTTCAACGTCCTGACCCCCGTGGCATCCATTGCCCCTGTCTTCGGCAACGGGCCCGCCGGCGCGGGAACCGGCATGAACGAGTTCGCCGCCCAGATCGCCACCCTGGCCGCCTGGACGATCGCCTTCTTTGCGGCCGCGTGGCTGGTGTTCCACCACAAGCAGGAAACCGGCTGACACCTGGACGCGCCGGCCGCGAGGCCCCATCTGCGCCGGCCGCAGGCCCCCTTTGCGCCGGCCGCAGGCCCCCTTTTGTTTGACAACGCAACCATCCGGTGCTTATATCGCTCTCAGGCCTACTTCGAGTAGGTCGGCGGACACGGTTTAACTGGGGAGGGCAGGCAGATGCTTCCAGCTGCTTTCGACTATCGCGCTCCGACGACCCTGGCCGAAGCCCTCGACGTCCTCACCGAGCGGGGCGACGACGCCAAGGTCATGGCCGGGGGCCAGAGCCTGATCCCGCTCTTGAAGCTCAGGTTCGCCCAGCCGGGGCTGGTGCTGGACATCGGGCGCCTGCCGGCCATGAACCGGGTTGCGCGGCAAGACGGCCACGTCAGCATCGGCGCGCTCGTCCGACACGTTGACATCGAGCACGACCGCGAGCTGGCGAAGACGCTCCCGATCCTGGCGGAGGCCGTCCACTGGATCGCCGACCCCCTGGTGCGCAACCGCGGCACCGTCGTCGGGTCTGTGTGCCACGCGGATCCGGCTGGCGACTGGGGCTCTGTCATGCTCGCGCTCGGCGCCGAGCTGGTGGCCCATTCGGGCTCAGGCGAGCGCGTCATACCCGTCGCAGGTTTTTTCCAGGACCCGTACACGACCACCTTGAAGGCAAATGAGATCGTGACCGAGATCCGGATCCCGGTCCCTTCCGGCCCTGCCGGAGGCGCTTACAACAAGCTCGAGCGCAAAGTGGGGGATTTCGCCACCGTGGCAGTGGCGGTGCAGGTGGAGTTGAGCGGCCGCAAGGTGACCAGGGCTGGGATCGGGCTGACGTCGGTCGGGCCGACCAATATCAAGGCCACCGCGGCCGAGAAAGCACTGGTCGGACATGAGCTCACGGACGAGGTCATCCGAGAGGTGGCTCGACTCGCGGCGGACGCGGCCGAACCCAAAGATGACGTCCGCGGGACCGCTGCATATAAGAAGGACGTAGTTCGGGTCTTCGTGCAGCGCGGCCTGCATACGGCACTCGGTCGGGCTCAGGAGGTGAAGTCATGAAGGTGACCATGCGAGTCAACGGCGCCGAGAAAAACGGCGACGTGGAGCCGCGCGTCCTCCTGGTCGACTTCTTGAGGGTCAACCTCGCCCTCACCGGGACACACGTCGGCTGCGACACCACAAGCTGC
>DASWGF010000128.1:0-6338 GCA_036393875.1 Candidatus Dormiibacterota bacterium | reverse complement strand
CCATACGCCGCTCCCCGGCCCCAAGGCCGCGGAGTGGATCGCCCGAGACGCCAAGGCGATGTCGCCAAGCTTCACCCGGGCGTACCCGTTCGTGATGGATCGCGGCAGCGGCTGCTGGGTCACCGACGTCGACGGCAACCGATTTCTGGACTTCACGGCGGGCATCGCTGTCGTCACCACCGGGCACTCGCATCCCCGCGTCGTGGCCGCCATCGAGGAGCAGGCCAAGCGGTTCCTCCACATGTCCGGCACCGATTTTTACTACCGCTCGGAGATCGAGCTGGCCGAACGCCTCGAGGCCAGCATCCTCCCGGGGACGCCGGCGAAGGTGTTCTTCACCAACTCGGGCGCCGAGGCGATCGAGGGCGCGATGAAGCTGGCCCGCTACGCCACCGGGCGGCCCAGCTACATCGCTTTCATAGGCGGCTTCCACGGCCGGACCTTCGGCGCCCTGTCGCTCACTGCCTCCAAGGCAAGCCAGCGGCGCCGGTTCGCTCCATTGCTCTCGTCGGTGTTTCATGCGCCCTTTCCATCCGCCTCGCGCGGGGTGACGACGGACGAGACGATGGCCCGGCTGGAGGAGGTGTTCACCACGGTCGCGCCGCCCGAGAGCGTGGCCGCAGTCTTCGTCGAGCCGATCCAGGGCGAGGGAGGCTATCTCGTCCCGCCGGACGACTTCCTGCCTCGCCTTCGGGAGCTGACCGGCAAGCACGGCATCCTGCTGGTGGCCGACGAGGTGCAGTCGGGCATGGGCCGCACGGGGCACCTGCTGGCGGTCGAGCACTGGGACGTCGAGCCGGACATCGTGTGCCTCGCCAAGGGCATCGCGTCTGGGCTGCCGTTGGGCGCGTTCGTCGCACGCGCCGAGCAGATGAGCTGGCCTCCCGGCTCGCACGGGAGCACCTTCGGGGGCAACCCGCTCGCCTGCGCGGCGGGGTTGGTCACGCTGGATTTGCTCGAGGAAGGCCTCATGGACAATGCGGCCAAAGTCGGCGCACAGCTCCAGGATGGGCTGCGAGAGATAGCGGCCACGCATCGCGAGATCACCGACGTCCGCGGCCTTGGCCTGATGGTCGCGTTCGAGATGAAGACCGCGGACCAGGCGGCGCAGGTCGTCCAGTCCGCCTTCGAGCGCGGGCTCCTGCTGCTGACCGCCGGCTCGCGCGCGGTCCGCATCTGTCCACCGCTGGTCATCGATTCGGATGAGGCCGCCACCGGCCTGGAGATCATCGAGGCCGCGCTGGGCTGACCGGCGGGATTCCTTGCCCTTGGAATGACTCAGGTTGAGTCTGGGTAAAGTTGTTGCAGATGCAACTACTTTCGCAGGCGCGGATCGCCGTGCTCGGTGCGGGCCATGTTGGCCCGGTGATTGCCCGGATGGCGATCGCCGCCGGCTACCACGTATCGATCGCGGCTTCTGGTGACCCCGAGAAAATCATGCTCATGACTCAAATCCTCGTTCCGGGAGCCGAGCCACAGTGGGCGGCGGACGCGGTCGTGGGCACCGACATCGTGGTGCTGTCGATCCCGCTCCACAGGTTCGCGGACCTCGACCCTGGCCTGGTGGCGGGCAAGCTCGTGGTCGACGCCATGAACTACTGGCCGCCGGTCAATGGCGTTGTCGACATGTTCGAAGATCGCCGGTACACGAGCAGCGAGATCGTTCAGCGCCGGCTCGCCCGATCGACTGTCGTCAAGACCCTCAACCACATCGGCTACCACGAGATGGAGGAGGACCGCCGGACTGCGGGCTCGGCGGATCGTCGCGCGTTGGGCGTTGCCGGCGACGACCCCGGCGCGGTGAACGCAGTGGCGGAGGTCGTCGAGCGCATCGGCTACGACGCCGTCCGGTTGGATAGCCTGAGCGCCGGCCGACTGCTCGAACCGGGCGGCCCGGTCTTCGGGGTACCTCTGCATCGGGCCGAGTTCGAGCTGGCAGTGCTCGCGCAGGTCGCATAAGACATATGGCATCCGCTCAGTTCCCCCTGGTTCTCGGCCTCGACACTTTCGGAGACAGGACCAACGACGCCGAGGGCCGCCCGATCTCACACGCCGAAACGATCCGAAACCTGGTCGAGCAAGGCGTCTTCGCCGACCAGCTGGGCATTGACTTCTTCGGGATCGGTGAGCACCACACCGATGACTGGCCGCTGTCCGCAGCCGACGTGGTGTTGGGCGCGATCGCTGCGCGCACGAAGCGCATTCGACTTGGGTCGGCAGTCACGGTCTTGAGCTCGGACGATCCCGTTCGGGTGTTTCAGCGCTACTCCACGCTCAATGCCATCTCCGGCGGGCGGGCGGAGGTCATCCTCGGACGAGGTTCGAGCATCGACTCGTTCCCGCTTTTTGGTTACGACCTCGCCGACTACGAGACCCTGTTCGAAGAGAAGGTCAACCTCTTCGCGGAGCTGCTCAAGGGCGGACCGGTCACGTGGGAAGGAACGACGCGCGCTGCGCTCATCAACCAGGATGTCGTCCCACACACCGAATCTGGACCATTCCCGGTTTGGATCGGTGTCGGGGGAAGCCCTCAGTCCGTGGTTCGGGCCGCGCATTACGGATTCAACCTGATGCTTGCGATCATCGGCGGAAATCCGTCGCGGTTCGCGCCGTTTTCCCGACTCTTCGACCAGGCCCTGAAGCAGTTCGGGCAGACGCCTCGGCCGGTCGGGGTGCACGGGCCCGGCCACGTCGCCGCCACCGATGAGAAGGCGCGGGAGGAGTTCTGGCCGTACTACGAGGATGTGATCCGCCGCATCGGCAAGACCCGTGGCTTCGCCACCCCGACCAAGGAGCAGTTCGTGCATGAGGTCGGGCTGCATGGAGCGCTCTACGTTGGTTCGCCGGAGACGGTGGCGCAGAAGATAGCGGCCAATTTGCCCGCTCTGGGCGCCACCCGCTTCGATTTGAAGTACGGGATGGGAGGCCTGTCGCACGATGCGCTGATGACGAACATCGAGCTCTACGGCACCGAGGTCATCCCACGAGTGCGCGAGCTCCTGGCTTAGCTGACCCTTTCCACACGTCTTGCGCCAACGGAGCCCTTCCAAGAGAGTCGAGGGGCACGTTTGGCGCCCAACGAGCGGAATCCGGGGGTCAGAACTTTGAAGGCAGCTTCGCCACCGCCGCCGTGGCGATGAGGTCGGCGATGGGGATGGTCGCTGCCGCGGCCGTGTGGTCGTCCGTGGCCACGACCTTGGCGGACTTCGCTCGCTGGTCGTCGATCACCCGAATCATGTCCGCAACCTGGATCTGGACGGCATTCGAAATCTCGGCCCCCGACAGGTCGGTCGAATCACGGAGCAGGCTCAAGAACTGCGCAACGAACGAGTCCGTCAGGCTGTTGAGGGCAGATTGCCTGGTGGCGTCATCGCCGTTGCCGGCGTAGACGATCAGCTCCGCGTCGCGCGCGCCCCACACCTGGTCGAACCTCGTGCCGGTGATGGCGCCGAACACCGAGCTGAACAGGGTGCCGAGCGAGTCGGCGTTCGCGGCTAACGCCGTGAGAGCGGCCGCCTGCTCCGTGCTGCGCCCCCCGGTCGCGGCGCTGGTGGCCATGGTCGCGAGGTAGGAGTGCTCCTGCAGCAGGGTGTCGAGGGAAACGCGGAAGTCGACCGCTCTGTCGGCAGGGTCACCGGGAAACTTGTCCGGGAACTTGTTGGCGATGGCCGGCGCGAGGGCGTCTCCGAGCCTGGCCGCGTGCGCATAAGCTCGGTGAAGATCAGCGAACATCCTGGCGTTGTTCAGCGCCGCCTGATCGTCGATGATCGCCTTCATCTCCAAAACCTGCTCCGTCGTGAGCTGCGTGATCGGATCGAGTGGAATCGAGGCCATCGAGTTCATGAACTGTGCGAACGCGGGCACGAATCCGTTGACGAGCCCTGAGGCCGCGCCGCCGGACTTGCCGGAGTCGTGGCTGGCGATGCCGATTGTGTAGTCGACGAAGTAGTTGTTCTGCATGGCCCATATCTGGTCGAATCTGGCGGCCGCACTCGCCCCGAAGGCAGAGTTCATCACGGCACTGAGGTCATTGCCGTTGATCGTGAGCAGGGTTGCATAGCCTGCGTACTCGTCGGCGCGGTTCGCGGTGGCGGCGAGCGAGTCCTTGGCGATGACGATCGCGTGCTCGCCGAGCAGAAGGTCCAGGCGAGCCCTGAGGTCGGCTGCCTTGGAGTCCGCCCTGGCGCTGACGGCCTGGCTTGGCGATGACAGGCGCGAGCCCGAGGCGGGCGGCCCTGAGCTCGAATTCGAGCAAGCGATGGCCGCGAGCGCCACGATCAAGAACAGCGCGTGCTGTCGGGCGATCCGCAAAACCCTGTCACTTTAACGAGCGCTTACGATGGTTCGGCCTTGCCGGAGTGGCTGCTGGTGGACGGGTCGAGCATGATCTTCCGCGCGTTCTATGGGGTTCCCCAGACCAACCGCGCGCCTGATGGGACGCTGATCAATGCCGTGCGCGGGTTCCTCGACCGCCTTGCCAGCCTGACCAACGAACGCAAGCCGCGCCACGTGGTGGTGACAACAGATGAGGACTGGCGACCCGATTGGCGAGTCGAGCTGATCCCCAGCTACAAGGAACACCGGACCGGGGAACCGGTGCCGCACGCCCTCGAGCCGCAGATGCCGGTGATCATGGAGTGCCTGGCCGCCGTGGGCGTCGATGCGGTGGGGTTGGAGGACTACGAAGCCGAGGACATCATCGCGTCGCTCGTGGCGAAGGTCGAGCCACCCATCGAGATCGTCAGCGGCGACCGCGACCTCTTCAGCCTGATCCGCGACCGCGACGTGGTCGTTCTGTATCCGGAGAAGGCCGGCCTGGCGGTCGTGGACGAAAACGAGGTGGCGCGGCGGTACTCCATCCCCGGCCGCGCTTACGGGGACTTCGCCATCCTTCGCGGCGACCCGTCAGACGGCCTTCCCGGTCTGGCGGGAGTCGGCGCCAAGAAGGCGGCCGATCTGGTGCGCCGCTACGGTTCGGTGCAGGCGATGCTGGATGCCGGCGTCTTCCGGTCCGCCGACGCCGAGTACCTGGAGAAGGCGGCTCGAGTGGTGCCGCCGGTGAGCGACCTCAAGATCGGGGTGCCGCCCGGATGGCGGGACCATTACCCGGTGGACCCGAAGAAGGTCGAGGAGCTGGGGACCCGGTACGGCGTCGGAGGCTCGTTCAAGCGCCTGATAGACGCGCTGAGCAAGATGCCCAGGTGAGCGCTTACAAAGGCTTTACGTCGCGTTGGGGATGATCTGACGAGCGGCCTCGATCGTATGTCCTGTTATGACGCTTACGTGGATCCTGATTCGGCGGGGCCGCCGCGCGGGTCGGAATCGTGGAGGTAGGGCTCTGCGCGTCCTGCACGCACTCGCGCACGATCTCCGGGAAGCAGAGCACGTTCTGGATGTGCGAGCGGTCGCGCACCGACCCGTCGTTTCCGCGCTATCCGCGCCTGCCCGTGCTGCGATGTCGAGGTTACGAAGGCACATCTGATACTGACCCGGATCGCCCCTCACCGCCGCTCCGCGGCGGAGCTCCCCGCGTGGCGGGGAGCCCAGGGGAGGTGAATTAGCCAGCAGCCACCCTCATGAGGGCCAACGGCTGGTCTCCCGCGCCGGCGAACGTGATCGTCGAATGCGCCCCCGCCATCGGCACCTCCGCGATCATGCCAGCGTAGTCGACGACGTAGAGGGTGGTTCCGTCGGGGCTCATGGCGAGGCTCCAGATGCTCCAGCCCGCCAGCTGTCTGTCGCGCGTCTTCAGGGACCCGGTATCGACCCAGAGCACGCCGGTCTTGCCGGCGATGACCAGCGTCCGACCGTCGGGGCTCACCGCGGCGGCATTGCCACCCAGCTCTTTGGCTTCGGCGTCGAGCACACCGAATATGCGACCCGTCTGGCTGTCGGTGAGCTTGGCCGCTCGCATCTGGCCCGGCGCGCCATTGTCAATGGGCAGGTCCGCGACAAGCCCCGTCGCCCCGTTGGCTGCGTAGAGATGGGTACCGGCGACATTCATGGCCAGCGACCAGTGGAACTCGTCGGGGTTGGCCATGTAACCGGAGCCGGGCAAGTCGAGACACAGCGCGAAAGGGACATCGAGGTTGAGCGCGTGGATGAACGCGCTCTTGTCCGCGCGAACATAAACGCTGTACAGCCACTGCCCGTCGTGTGAGGCGAGCCCGGACAGCCGCACTCCAGCCATCGCGGCCGAGCCATCGCTCTTGTCGAAGACGATGTTCGGATCCAGGCGCCCGGCGCCCAGGTCATAGAAGCGGACGTGGTATTGGTTGCCGTCCAGGTACTCGATCAGGAAGATCCGCCGGCCGTCATTGCTGACGGCATCGAACTCG
>DASWGF010000127.1:0-10559 GCA_036393875.1 Candidatus Dormiibacterota bacterium | reverse complement strand
AAAGGGCGCGGTAGGCCGAACCCGACCCGATCCGAAGGAGCCCGACGAGAAGGTGTTCCGTGCCGATATAACCCCGCTGCGAAATCTCGGCTTCTTTCTGGGCGGCCACCAACGCCTGCTTGGCGTCGTCGCTGAAGCGTTCGAACGGGTACTTGTCGATGGCGTTCAACTTAACGCCCGGGTCCTGGAGAGCGATCTCCCACCTTGATAACGAACGCTTGTTTGTAGATCCGAAAGCGATCAAACTGGACAGCGTGGGGGACGCTCTCGATCTCTTCGCACCGGCGACGCGGGACTGGTTTCGCGCTGCCTTCGCCGAGCCTACGCAGGTCCAGGAGCGCGGGTGGCGCGAGGTGGCCGCGGGCCGGCACGTGCTCATGGCCGCCCCCACCGGCAGCGGCAAGACGCTGGCCGCCTTCCTCTGGTGCCTTGACCGGCTGGCCTCTGAGCCGATGCCGGCCGAGGCCGAACGCTGTCGCGTCCTTTACGTGTCGCCGCTGAAAGCGCTCGCCCACGACGTGGACAGAAACCTGCGTTCGCCGCTGGTGGGGATCCGCCACCAGATCGAGACGACCGGAGGGGTTGCCCCAGACATCACTGCCGCCATCCGCACCGGCGACACGCCCACCGAGGTTCGGCGCTCTATGGAACGTCACCCGCCCGACATCCTCATCACGACCCCCGAGTCGCTCTTCCTGATCCTCACCAGCGCGGCTCGGCGGATCCTCGCTTCGGTGCGATGGCTCATCGTGGACGAGATCCACTCGGTCGCCGCCACCAAGCGTGGCTCGCATCTGGCGCTGAGCCTCGAGCGATTGTCGGAGCTGACGAAAGTCGAGCCGCAGCGGATCGGACTGTCCGCCACCCAGCGCCCGCTGGAAGAGGTGGCGAAATTCCTCGGCGGGACCAGCCGCGACGTGGCCATCGTCGACGCCGGCCGCCTGAAGACGATGGAGGTCAAGGTCGAGGTCCCGGTCGAGGACATGGCGCAGCTGAAGTCCTACGACGATTCCGGCCAGGCGTCGAACAGCATCTGGCCGGCGATCTACCCGCGCCTCCTCCAGCTCATCCGCGACCATCGCTCCACGATCGTGTTCGTCAACTCGCGGCGCCTGTCCGAGCGGATCGCCGCGCGCATCAACGAGCTGGCCGAAGAGGACCTCGTGCGCGCGCATCACGGCTCCATCGCGCGCGAGCAACGACTCCTCATCGAGGACCAGCTCAAGGCCGGAACCCTGCGCGGGCTCGTCGCCACCTCCACCCTCGAGCTGGGCATCGACATGGGTGCGGTCGACCTCGTGCTGCAGGTCGAATCGCCTCCCAGCGTCGCGGCGGGCATTCAACGAGTCGGTCGCGCCGGCCACTCGGTGGGCGAGATCTCGCGCGGCGTCTTCATACCGAAGTTCCGGGGCGACCTGGTGGAGACCGCCGCGGTGGTAGAGGGAATGCTCGACGGCCGCATCGAATCGACGACCGTTCCGCGCAAGCCCCTCGACGTCCTCGCCCAGCAGGTGGTCGCGATGTGCGCGATGGACGAGTGGCGCGTCGACGAGCTGGGCGCGGCCGTCCGCCGCGCATATCCATACAGCGACCTCGGCCCGCGCTCGTTCGAGTCGGTGCTCGACATGCTGAGCGGCCGCTACCCGTCGGACGAGTTCGCCGAGCTCCGGCCGCGCATCGTTTGGGACCGGGTGGCGGGCACGGTCCGAGGTCGGGCCGGCGCACAGCGCCTGGCGGTGACCAACGCGGGCACCATCCCCGACCGCGGCCTCTACACGGTCAACCTGCTCGAGGACGGGCGCCGGGTCGGAGAGCTCGACGAGGAGATGGTCTACGAGAGCCGCGTCGGCGAGACGTTTGTGCTCGGCGCCTCCACGTGGAGGATCGCGGAGATCACTCCCTCGCAGGTGCTGGTGACGCCCGCCCCGGGCGAGCCCGGGAAGATCGCGTTCTGGAAGGCCGACGCTCCCAGCCGGCCCGCCGAGCTGGGGCTCGCGTTGGGCAAGATGGTCCGAGAGCTTCGGGCACTTCCGCGAGCGGACGCCGAGCTACGCCTGCGCGAGCGCGCAGGTTTCGACGACCGCGCGATCAAGAATCTGCTCACCTATCTCGATGATCAGGCCGCGGCCACCGGCGCGGTACCCGATGACCGGACGGTGGTCGTCGAGCGATTTCGCGACGAGATCGGGGACTGGCGGGTGTGCCTTCTGACGCCTCTCGGCGGTCGCGTGCACGCGCCGCTGGCACTGGCGTTGGAGGCCCGTCTTCGGGATCGATTGGGCATTGAGGCCCGCGCGCTGTGGACCGACGACGGCATCGCCCTCCACCTTCCAGACGTCGAGTCGCCCCCAGGTCTCGACGAGCTCGTGCTCGACCCCGAGGAGGTGGAGGGACTCGTCGCCACCCAGCTGCCCGCTTCAGCTCTGTTCGCCGCGCGATTCCGCGAGAACGCCGCGCGTTCGCTCCTGCTGCCCCGGCGCCGGCCTGGCCAGCGGACGCCCCTCTGGCAGCAGCGCATGCGCAGCGCCGGCCTGCTCCAGGTGGCCGGGCAGTATCCGGACTTCCCGATCCTCGCCGAGACCTGGCGCGAGTCGATGAGCGATCACTTCGACATGGCCGCATTGGCCACACTGCTGCGCTCGATCCGTTCGCGCGAGGTGCGGGTGGTCGCGGTCGACACGGAGCGCGCGTCGCCGTTTGCCTCTTCTCTGCTTTTCTCATACGTGGCGGAGTTCATGTACGAGGGCGACTCGCCACTGGCGGAGCGCCGCGCGCAGGCGCTGACTCTGGATCGCGAGCTGCTGGCCGAGCTGCTGGGCAGCGAGGACTTGCGTGAGCTCCTCGACCCCGAGTCCATCGCCGCGGTGGAGCTGGAGCTCCAAGGCCTCCTGCCAGAGCGCTTTCCCCGCGATGCGGATGAGGCGCACGACCTGCTGGTTCGGCTGGGCGACCTCGACGATTCAGAGGCGGCGGCGCGTGGGCTCGAGATGGAATGGCTGCGAGCGCTGGAGCGCGAGCGGCGGGTGGTGAACGTGCGCATCGCGGGGGAGACGCGCTGGATCGCGGCCGAAGACGCGGGTCGGTACCGCGAGGCGCTGGGGGTGACCCTTCCAGTGGGCCTTCCGGACGCGTATCTGGATCCGGGCACCGAGCCGCTCACATCACTGATCCGCCGGTGGGCCCGCACCCATGTGCCGTTCGTCGCCTCCGACATCGTCGAGCGCTGGGGCCTTGCGACCGGGGCCGTCGAGGGAGCGCTCGCACAGCTGGTCGCACGAGGCGATGTGATCGCAGGCGAGTTTCACCCCGCGATCCGAGGCCGAGAGCACTGCCACCCGGAAGTCCTTCGCATGCTGCGCAGGCGTTCGCTGGCGGCGCTTCGTCGCGAGGTCGAGTCCGTCCCGGCCGAGACCCTTGCGCGCTTTCTTCCGGCCTGGCATGGGGTCGGCGCGCGTGCGGGCGGTGTCGACCGCTTGCTCGAGGTCGTCTTTCAGCTCCAGGGCGCGGCCCTGCCCGCGAGCGTCATCGAACGCGACATCATCGCGAGCCGCGTCGCCGGCTACAACCCGCGCCTCCTGGACGAGCTCGTCTCGATGGGCGAGGTGGTCTGGGTGGGTCGCGGCTCACTTGGATCCACCGACGGAAGGGTCGCTTTGTACCTGCGCGGTGATGCGCCCCGGCTGGTGCCGGACCCGGCGGACTCACCTGGCGGGGAGCTGCACGCCCGGCTGCGTGATCACCTGCGCGCGCGAGGCGCGAGCTTCTTCCGCGATCTTTACTCCGCCTGCGGCGGGGGTGATGAGGAAACGATGCTGGACGCGTTGTGGGACCTGGTCTGGGCGGGCGAGGTCACCAACGACACGTTCGCGCCGCTGCGACTGCTCGGCCCTGCGGCGCGTCGGCCCGCGCACAAACCGCGACTCCCTCGCCTGACACAGCCGAGGGCATCGGGCCGCTGGTCATTGGTCACCGAGCTGGTGGGCTCGGGAGCGAATGCAACTGAGAGGCTCCACGCGGCCGCGGGCGTCCTGCTCCAGCGCTACGGCGTCCTGACGCGTGAGTCGGTCGCCGGCGAGGGATGGCCGGGCGGGTTCGCGGGCCTGTACCCCGTGCTCCGCGCCATGGAGGAGTCGGGCCGGATTCGGCGCGGCTACTTCGTGGAAGGCCTCGGCGGCTCGCAGTTCGCCCTGCCTGGAGCGGTCGACCGGCTGCGCGATCTCCGCGAACCGGACGACCGCATCATCGCCCTCGCGGCCTGCGACCCCGCGAACTCATACGGGTCGGTCCTCGCCTGGCCGCGCTCGGACGGGCGCATGGCGCGCGCCGCCGGCGCGTACTGCGTGCTCGACGGCGGGAAGCTGGTGGTCTACCTCGAGCGAGGCGGCCGGTCGCTCCTCACCAACGGCGACGTTGGCATCGACCACCTGCGCGCCTTGATCGCAATGGCCGTGCCGGCCGGAAGGGTGGAGTTGCAGCGGGTGGACGGAGTGCCCGTGATGGACTCGCCTCTCAACGCGCTGCTCCGCGAGGCCGGTTTTGCGTCGACGCACCGCGGTTTGGTCGCCCAGGTCGGACGAGGTTAGCGCCAGGTCGTAGGTACGATTACCACTTCATCGGGGAGTAGCGCAGCTCGGTAGCGCACCTGACTGGGGGTCAGGTGGTCGCGGGTTCAAATCCCGCCTCCCCGACCAATTTTGAATACGACTCGTTCATGCTCTTGCCCGAATGGATCCACTGCAGCATCTCCTCCAGGCACCAATCTTCGAAGGCCTGAGCGTTGAAGATCTCGAATCCCTGCGTCCGGCGGTTCGCACTCGCCGATATGAACGTGGGTCGTATGTGTTCCGCGAGGGCGACCCTGGCTCACACCTCTATGTGGTTCTTCGCGGACAGGTGCAGATCGGCCGCATTGGCCAACAAGGAGGCGAGCTAATTTTCGCGATGGCAGGTCCGGGCGAGGTCTTTGGCGAACTGTCCCTTTTCGTTCCGGACGGAGAGCGGACCGCGGACGCCCAGGCACTCGAGCCGACCGAGTGCATGGTTATCGGTCGGGCTCCGCTACTCCGATTCCTGACCACCCGCCCCACCCTGCTCATTCGCATCATCGCCGTCCTCAGCTCGTACATCCGGCGAAAGGACGCGAGCATGGCCGAGGCGGTGTTTCTCGACATTCCGGGTCGGGTCGCCTCGAAATTGGTCGAACTTGCCGACACGCGAGGCCGGCCGACGCCAGCCGGTATTGTCATCGACCTGCCGCTGCGCCAGCGGACGCTGGCCGGCATGGTCGGCGCGAGCCGTGAAAACGTGAACCGCGCGTTGCGGCGCTTTGCCGATCTCGGCTACATCCGCCAGGGCCGCGGATCGATCGTCGTGCTGGATCGCGCCCGGCTGAGCACCCGCGGCTCGCCGCACACGACCAGAATCAGCTGACCAATCCTCGTCGATGTGCCGAACGTCACAGCGCACGTGTGCTGATCGGCACAGCCTGGAGGCGGCGGCATAAATACGCTGCGCCTCAGTCCGGAGTCTCGACTGAGGAGGTAAGAAATGGCAGTCGCTCAATCGGCCACCGCCGTCAAGAAAGGCGGCTATCTACTCGAGGGCACGCTTCTCGAGGCGTGTTCCTGCGGTGTCCTCTGTCCGTGTTGGGTAGGTGAGAACCCAGACCTGGGCGAGTGCTTCGCGGCCATCGCCTGGCACTACGACAAGGGGCGCATCGGCAACGTCGACGTTTCAGGGCTCACAGCGGTGTCCATCACGCACATCCCCGGCAACATTCTGACGCCCAAGTCCTGGCGCGCCGTGCTGTTCATCGACGCCAAGGCGACAGATGAGCAGAAGAACGCGATCGTCGGCGCCATCGCCGGCGAATACGGCGGCCCGCTGGCAGACCTTTTCCAGCTCGTCGGTAAGGTCGAGGCAGTGAAGACCGCTCCGATCCGTCATGACGTCGAGGACGGCCATGGGGTTCTCGAGATCCCGGGCGTGCTCGAGGCGGAGATGGACCCGTACCGCAACAGCGACGGCCGCATGACGACCCTGCGCGACAGCATCTTCAGCACAGTGCCGGGCTCGCCGGCGTACGTCTCCAAGCAATCGCGTTACCGGGTCAACCTACCCGAGTTCGGCATGGTCTGGGAGTACAAGAACTCGAACGCCGTGCAGGCCGACTACAGGATGGAGTTCAAGGGATGATCACCGCTTTTCGTGCCCGCACCAGGCTGCCGAACCCGCTGATCCTCGCGGCCATCGCTGTGGCCTGGGCACTGGCGGTGATAGCCGAGGCCACCGGGCATGGAAAGCAGTTCCACCACGACACCCTCATCGAGGGCGGCCTCAACCCCTGGGCCGCCCTCGGCCTCTTCCTCATCTCGTGGCAGGCGATGATCGCGGCTATGATGCTGCCCTCGAGCCTGCCCATGATCGGCCTGTTCAGCCGAATATCGGCCGGACAGCCGAATTCCCGCCCGGTTCGCGCTGCGTTTCTCGCCGGTTATTTCGCGGTGTGGACGGTGTTTGGCGCTTTGGCCTTGGCCGGTGACGCGGTCATCCACCGCACGGTCGACTCGTGGCCATGGCTCGAAGCGCACAGCTGGTTGATACCGGCCGGCGTACTCGTCGGCGCCGGCGTCTTTCAGCTCTCCCCTTTGAAGGACGCGTGCCTGAAGGCTTGCCGCAACCCAGGCGCTTTCCTGCTCGCCCATTACCGCAGCCGCGGCCCGGCCGGAGCGTTCACCCTGGGCCGTGACCACGGGTTCTTCTGCCTCGGTTGCTGCTGGGCTTTGATGCTGGTCGCTTTCGCCGCGGGTGTCGCCAACCTGGCCTGGATGGCGGTGATGACACTGATCATGGTGTTCGAAAAGACGGGCCCGCGCGGCGACCGGGGCGTGGTTCCAATCGGCCTGACACTGATCGCGCTGGGGAGCCTGGTCGCCCTCCAGCCCGCCTGGCTGCCTCCGATCGTGGCCCTACATTGATGCTGCGGCGTTGTCCGAGCGAGCAGTAGACTGCCGCCCATGCGCTGCGAGCGCTGCGGCGAGGAGAATCCGGGGCGCGCCCGTTTCTGCTCGTCGTGCGGGGCCCAGCTGATCGGCGGCACGCGCCAGGAGCGCAAAGTCGTGTCGGTCCTCTTCGTCGATCTCGTCGGGTTCACGGGTCGCGCGGACGGTCGTGACCCCGAGGACGTGCGCGACGTTCTCCAGAGCTACCACAGGACGGCCGAGGCCGCGATCTCATCTTTTGGCGGCAACCTCGAGAAATTCATCGGCGACGCAGTAATGGCCGTTTTCGGTGCCCCGATCTCCCATGGTGACGACGCGGAGCGCGCGGTTCGGGCCGGCCTCAAGGTCCTCGAATCGGTGAAGGACCTCGGCCTCGAAGCTCGCGCCGCCGTGAACACGGGAGAGGCGGTCGTAGCCGTTGGCGCCGCCGCGGGCTCCGGTCAGGCCCTCGCCATGGGCGACGTCGTCAACACGGCTTCGCGACTTCAGTCGAGCGCGCCGCCGGGCGAGCTCATCGTGGGCGAGGAGACATACATCCTCACGCGAGCCTCCATCGGCTACGAGGAGCTCAGCTCGGTCGACGCCAAAGGCAAGAAGGAGCCGGTCGTGGCCTGGCGAGCCCTCGCGCCGATCCCCGCTCCTCCCCAACGGTCGAAAACGCCGATGGTCGGCCGCGATCGCGAGATGCAGCTGCTCGCTTCGATCTGGGAGGGGGCGACCGCTGACCGCCGACCACACCTCGTCACGGTTCTCGGGCCGCCGGGCATCGGCAAGTCGCGCCTGCAGCGCGAGTTCTCGGCTTACGTCAGCGAACGGGACGGCGCGGTAGCACGCGGCCGCTGCCTGCCGTACGGCGACCGGCCGGCCTACGCCGCGTTCGCGCAGCTGATCCGCGGAAGGTCCGGGATCTATGAGAACGATTCGATTGAGGAATCAAGGGCCAAGCTCGGCGCTCTGGTCCGCCAGGCGCTTCCGGCGGCGGAGACGGAAGACACGACCTTTTATCTCGCGCTCCTCATAGGTCTCAGCGGCGGGGACCAATCGATGCAGCGCGGCTACCTGTTCTTCTCCGCCCGCCGCATCGTCGAAGCATTGGCCGCAAGCCAGCCGCTGCTGATCGTGCTCGAAGACCTCCACTGGGCGGATAGTGGGCTGCTCGACCTGATCGAGTACCTGGCCGCACACATCCGCGACACGCCGCTCATCATTGTGTGCCTGGCCCGGCCGGAGTTCATGGACCAGCGGTCGGGGTGGGCGGCGGACGTCCACGCCCACACGACCATCGCGCTCGATCCGCTGTCCAGCGCCGACGCCGCGAGGCTGGCCACAAGCCTTCTCGCGGAGGCCGCGAGCGGCCGCGAGATCGCGGAGAGCCTGGCCGACACTTCCGAAGGGAACCCGCTTTTCATTGAGGAGCTCGCCGCGTCGTTCGCCGACGGCAAAGAGTCGCATTCTCATCTCCCGACGACGATCCGGGCGGCCATCGCTTCCCGGCTCGACGCATTGCCGAGCACGGCCCGCGACCTCCTGCTCGACGCCTCTGTCGTCGGGCGAACATTCTGGCGCGGGGTACTCGTGGCCATGGGCGCGACCGGCGACATCGACCACGACCTGGGCGTCCTGGAATCGCGAGACTTGATCCGCCGCGTGCCCACGACCAGGGTGCGAGGCGAGATCGAATACCTCTTCAAGCACATCCTCATTCACGATGTCGCCTACGCCACAATTCCGCGCTCGATCCGGCGCCAGCGGCATCGCCTCGTGGCCGAGTACATCGAGTCGGCGGTCCAGGATCGAGCTGTGATGGCCACCGTCCTCGCCCACCACTGGCGCGAGGCAGGCGAGAGCGAGAGAGCGATCCCATACATCATGGAGGCGGCTGAGCAGGCCCTCAACGCCTGGGCGCTTAAAGAGGCGACCGAGCTCTTCGATTCGGCGCTTTCCCTGGCCTCGGACGATGAGCAGCGCCACCGCATCCGCCTCGCCCGCGGCCTCGCCCGCTCGCGATTGGGAGACTACGCCGCGGCAGTTGCCGACTTGGCCGAGCTGCTGCCCCATCTCCGGGGAGGGGACCGGATCGAAGGCTATCTCGGCTACGCATGGGCCCTGGAGTGGACCGAGCAGACTGACGAGACGATCGCTGCCGCCGACGAGGCCATTCGCTTGGCAGAACAGGCGGGCGACCACGAGCTCCTGCCGGTCGCCAAGGCCATCTTGAGCCAGGGACTCGCGATGCGCGGCGGTGCGGGTGACCTCGACGGCGCAGGGGAGTTGAGTCAGGAGGCGCTCCGCCTCTGGATCCCCGGGACGAGGCCGTGGTGGCGGATCAATGCCGTCCACATGTACGGTGAGCAGCTCTACTGGACGGGGCGCCTGGACGACGCCGACGCCTTGATGAAGTCGGCGTTGAGCTCCGAAGCCGATCCGCAGAGCCTGCAGGCGCGACTTCGAAGCGCGTCACTACGCGCCCAGATTCTCTGTGGGCGCGGTGAGTACGAGTCGAGCATCCGGCTCTTCGACGAGACGCTGAGGCTCGCGGAAGAGACGGGGCGCCCTGTCCGGATCTTCCGCAACTACTCGACCCAGCCCATGCGAGAGATATTCGATCTCGCCGAGGCGCGCCACCGCGCCGAGGAATCGCTCGAGGGTCCGGACGAGGCGGCCGGCTTCTTGATGCCGCGCGCCAACGCTAGGACCGACCTGCTGCAGGCGGCCCTCATGACGGGCGACTTCGCCACCGCGGAGCCGTTGTGGCGTACTCAGTGGGACGAGTCGAACAGCGTCAAGGCGTGGACGCGATGGGTGATGGCTTGCCGCCTCGCCGCCCTGCGCGCCGAGATGGAACTAGTCACGGGTCATTCCGCTGAGGCGTCTGACTGGGCGCGCAAAGCCATCGAGCTGTGCCTCCCGGTGCGGCGAGTGAAGTACCAAGTCGTCGGCCGGACCATCCTTGGCCGCTCGCTGGTCGTGCGGGGAAAACCGGCCGACGCCGTCCGCGAGTTGACGGTTGCGATCGAACAGGCTGATCGTCTCGGCTCGCCGCTCCTACGGTGGCAGGCTCAAGCTGCTCTCGGCCGGGCCCTCTACGCTCTCGGCGACGACTCCGGCGCGGACCGGGCGTTCGAAGCGTCGTCGAGCATCATTCGGGAGATCGCTGCCGGCCTCGCGCCGGAGCGTCATCAGAAGTTCATGGCGGCTCAGCCGGTCCGGGAGGTTTTGGATGCCTCGACCAGGTCGGAGGCGTAGGCGGTCTCGGTTGTAAGGGCGTAACTCCGACCAGGCTCGGCACCGTGTGCTCGGCGTGGGAGTTCAAACAGTGTCCCGGGCCCCCGACTTATTCGGACTTGACGCTCCCAATTTGACCTCCGCTCGCGGGGTCGCGCCATCGGAGGGCGCGACCCGCTGACCTCAGCTGTGTGCTGGCCTGGTCTGACTTCGACCGGCTTACCTGCGTCCCGCCTCGCTGCGTATGCGGTCCAGCTGAGTGATCTGGATCAGGTTCCCGCACGTGTCATTCGCCTGGGCGATGGTCGAGCCTGTCACCTTTGTGGGCGGCAT
>DASWGF010000126.1:0-10509 GCA_036393875.1 Candidatus Dormiibacterota bacterium | reverse complement strand
GAGCTGTTCAGCCACGCCGAGGAGCTGCTGGACGAGATCCAGACCAAGGGGTGGCTGCGCGCGAAGGGCGTTTACGGATTCTGGCCGGCGCGCGCCGATGGCGATGACATCGTTTTGGAGGGTGGCGTTCGCTTTCCGATGTTGCGGCAGCAGGTCGACCACGGCGACGACAAGCCTTATTACTCGCTGGCCGATTTCGTGGCCCCAGAAGGCGACCACATCGGCGCGTTCGCGGTCACAGCGGGGCTGGGCGTGGATGAACTGGCCGCGCGATACACGGCCGAGCACGACGACTACCACGCGATCATGGTCAAGGCGCTGGCCGACCGCCTGGCCGAGGCGTTCGCGGAGTACCTCCACGAAGTGGTGCGCCGCTCCTGGTATGAAAAGGGCCCGAGGCACTCGCCCGAGGAGCTGATCGGCGAGAAGTACCGCGGCATCCGCCCCGCCTTCGGGTATCCGGCCTGCCCCGACCACACGGAGAAGCGGACCCTGTTCGAACTGCTGGACGCGCCCTCGATCGGGATGGAGCTGACTGAGTCGTTCGCGATGACGCCGACCGCCGCCGTCGCAGGCCTGTACTTCGCCCACCCCGACTCTCGGTACTTCATGGTCGGCAAGGTCGGCCGCGACCAGGTCGAGGATTACGCGAGGCGCAAGTCGATGCCGTTCGCAGAGGCGCAGCGGTGGCTGCGCCCGATCCTGGGCTACGAAGAAGAGTCATAGTCGGTCCCGTCCCTCGCCGACGGCCCGAACCGCACAGTGGGCGGGATGGCCAGCATGCGACCGTCATCGGATCGGACCAGTTGCCACTTGCCTTCGTGGACCATCCAGTGATGCCGGTGGCAAAGAAGGATGAGGTTGTCGAGATCGGTCGTGCCGCCATGGACCCAATGCACCACGTGATGCGCGGCGGTCCACGAAGCCGGCCGGTCGCAGCCCGGCCAGCGGCACGATCCATCGCGGGCGTTGAGCGCACGGCGAGCCGGTCCTGACACCACACGCTTCGCGCGTCCGACATCGATCACGCTCGACTCCGAATCGAGCAGGACGCGCGTCACGTTGCAGTCGCAGGCCAGTCGCTCGACGATCTTCGTCGAGATCGGCAGCGAGAACTCCATGTCCGCGGCCGGCGCGCCGGCCAGGCCGAGCAGCGTTTCGACCGACGTCGTGACCTGGAGGCTCGTTCGCTGCGTTCGGCCCGACGCCAGCTCGACCAGCGCGTCTGCCAGCCGCTGCTCGCGTTCGCGGCGGTCGTGTTCGCCTGAGCGGTGAGCGAGTGGCTCGAGCGCCGCTCGCAGCGCGGCCCCGCCGAAAGCGTCGAGCACGCCGCTCAACACCATCGACCCGTCGATCCACGTGCTGAGCGACAGTCGCCGCTCGTGAACCTGGTCAGCCTCTTGAGCCGCATATTCGTCGGGGTCCGCGGCATGCCGGGCGTGGCGGCAGAAGAAGTGGAACTTGCCGGGCGAGTTCTCGCGCGCGAACTCGATCAACGGCCGTTCATCAAAGCGGTCCTTGAGCGCCTCTGCCATCCTGGCCATCACCGTCACGTGCGCCAGCCCGATTTCCCCTTGGCTCACCGCCTCGACGCTTCGAGGCAAGCGATTCATCGTCTTTCCCACCGCGACTCGGTCGGCGGCTGCGCCGCTCGTCATATGGCAGTTGAAGCGGATCCAGTCGATCGGGCTCACAAAGCCCAGCTCGTCATATTCGTCCGTGGCCGCGAAGCGGGCCGCGTCCTCGGCGAAGGAAAGCTCCATCAGGTCGATGGCCTTGCGCTTGCGGATCATCCGCTCGCGCAGCTCCTCGCTCGAGACTTCGGGTTCGACTGCAGCCTGGTCCATGAGGGCAGATTACGAACATTCGTTCGAGTCGACAACCCAGCCTGTTAAGCCCTGGCCACCCCGTTTCCGGTCCCCGTTACGCGGCTAGACTTCAGTGTCTATTCAGGTAGGGGTTCACTGGGGAGGGAACTTGATGCCTCGCAAGCCCGGATGGCGTCGGGTCTGGATCTTGGTCGCCGCATCGGTCGCGGCACTGCCGGCACTGCTTCAGCCGCTGCCTGTCGCCGCCTCATCAACCGGCACCCTCTTCGGCGTCACGGGCCTGGACCGCTCGACCGTGTCCTCGATCGATCTTGGCACTGGAGCGGTCACGCCGATCGCCCAGCTCGGGCTCCCGCCTGACTTCAACGCCCAGGTCACCAATCTCACCGGCGACGCGGCCACTCACCGCATCTTCGCCCTCCGGCTATCCGTCATCGTTCCTCCTCCACCCGCGAACTTCACGATGATCTTCGAGATCCTCACGATCGACGGCCAGAGCCACGCCGTGATCGCCGACACACCGGTGAACGCTCCGATCGGCGACATTCAGTTCGATCCACTCGCGAACACCATGTACGCCCTCGTCCCGAGCGGGTTTCAGGGCGCCAACGGTGTCGTGCGCGTCGATCTGAGCACGGGCGCCATCTCACCTGTAGCCTCCATCGGACCACCCGGCCCGTTCAGCGACTCCATGGTGCTGGCCCCCCAAACACACACGATCTACGTAAGTCGCGAGGATTTCAGCCTGCCAAGTCCCCCCATTCCCCCCACCCACATAATCGCGATCGACTCCCTCAGCAACACCGTCGTGTCGACCAGTCCCGTTCTGTCCCGGGCGCTCAGGAGCATCAGTTACGACACCTCATCCAACAGGCTGTTTGGCGTCACCGATTGCTGCCCACAGGATCTGGTCGAGATCAACCCCTCCACCTGGGATCAAACGTTTGTGAGCAACGTCAACAACATGACCAATCAGGGCTTCCAGGTCCACCAGGCCGTCGACCCCCTTTCTCACACCGTATTTCTTCCATTCGACTTCTTCGGCACCTTCCCCAGCGAAACCCACATCTTCTCCGTCGACACTCAATCCGGGGAGACGACCTCAAGTCCTCCAATCGCCACTGGCGTCGACTCGCTCTACTTCCAAACCGGCGCAACGCCGATCGACACCTCACCACCGAGCACCGCAATATCTATTTCCCCGGCGCCTAACGCGGCGACCTGGAACAAGACCAACGTGACCGTTAATCTCTCCGCCACCGACCCTGACGGCGTCGGGGATGTCGCCACGATCCAGTACAGCGCAACAGGCGCGCAGCCCATCGCCCCCACCGTCGTGGCCGGCAGCTCCACGACTTTCACAGTGACTGCCGAGGGCGTCACCACGGTTAACTACTTCGCCAAGGACATCGCGGGCAACACCGAGGCCGCCCACACCCAGGCAATTCGAATCGACAAGACGCCACCCACAGTCACCTATACCGGCAACGCGGGCACGTACACGGTCGACCAGACCGTCGCCATCACCTGCACCGCGGCCGATCCACACAACGCGAATGGGACGCCCGGCTCCGGTCTGGCGTCAACGACATGCGCCAACGTGAACGCGCCTGCCTACACCTTCCCGCTCGGCCCGCACACCCTCGTGGCTACTGCCACCGACATCGCGGGCAACGTAGGCATCGGCTCCACGACCTTCACCCTCCAGGTCACCTCGTCGAGCCTCTGCACCCTGACCGCGCGGTTCATCCAGGGCTCACCCAACGCCCAGACGTCGCCCGCCCTCGCCAAGGCGCAAGCGGACCGGCTCTGCGCGCTCCTCACCAATGCCAAATCCGCGCCCGATCCCGCCAAGAAGGCTCTTGTCGACGCCTACCAAAACGGACTGACCACCCTGGTCGACTTGGGTCTCCTGACCCCAGCCCAGGCCGCCCTCCTGCTCACGCTCTCCCAAGCTCTGTAGAGTCCCGGGCTGGCGCGGCACAACCGCGCCAGCTCACTTCTGAGCCGCCCGGATCGCTTCCCACACGCGCATGGGATGCAACGGCATGTCGATGTGCCGCACACCGAGGTGCGATACAGCGTCGATAACCGCGTTCTGCACGGCCGGCGTCGAGCCCGTGGTGCCAGACTCGCCGATCCCTTTCGCGCCCAGCGGGTTCAAAGGCGTCGGCGTCTCCATGTGCAGGGTCTCTATCGAGGGCAGGTCGCCGATCCCCGGAATCGCGTAGTCGATGAGGCTGGTGGTCAACGGGTTCCCATCAGAGTCATAGATGAACTCCTCATACAGGGCCTGCGACGCCCCTTGCGCGACGCCCCCATGCACCTGGCCCTCCACCAGCATGAGATTGAGGATCGTCCCGCAATCGTCCACCGCCACATGCCGCACCAGCCTCGCGTCACCCGTCTCGACGTCGACCTCGGCCACCGCGACATGACAGCCAAAGGAATAGGTCTGGTCCTCCTGCGTGAAATCGTGCTCAGCGACCAGGGCCACCTCCGAGGAGGCGAGCTCCGCCCAGCTCAGAGCCGAGCCGGGCACGCCGCTGACCCCGAACCGCCGTTCATCGAAGCGAACGATGTCGTCCACACCGGCCTCCAGGCGCCTCGCGGCCTCCTCGCGGGCCTTCTCGACCAGCGCCACGCAGGCACCCCGAACCGCGCTCCCGCCCAACTGCAAAGAGCGCGAACCGAAAGTGCCTCGCCCGCTGCGAACCTCGGCCGTGTCCGACTGGACGACGCGGATGCCGTCCATGGGCACGCCAAGGACAGCGGCGGCCACCTGCGCGTAGGCCGTCTCATGGCCCTGGCCGCTCGAGGTCGTGCCGACGCTGATGACGATGGTTCCGTCCCGGTCGACGCGCGCCGCCCCGGACTCGGAGGGCGGCGGGACCGCGGTCATCTCCACGTACGCGCCGATGCCGATTCCAAGCTGCAGCTGTGAGTTGCGATCGCGGCGCCCCTTCTGCTCGCGGCGCAGATCGTCGTAGCCCGCCGCCTCGAGCGCCATCTCCAGTGCGCGGCGATAGTCGCCCGAGTCATACGTGACCTCGGTGGCGGTCGTGTGCGGAAATGGGCCCGTGATCATGTTCCGGCGCCTCAGCTCGGCGGGGTCGATGCCCAGCTCCGCCGCGAGCATGTCCATCGCGCGCTCGATCAACGATGCCGCTTCGGGTCGGCCGGCGCCGCGGTATGCCGACATCACGGTGGTGTTGGTGATGGCGGCGCGGGTGCTGAACCTGATCTTGGGAATGTCGTACACGCCTGAGCTCATCTGCCCGGTGGTGAAAGAAAGGATCGCCCCCAAACCGGGATAGGCGCCGGCGTCGCCGATGACCGACGCCTCCAGACCGACCAGCTTGCCGTCACGCGTCGCGCCCAAAGCCACGTCCTGGATCTGCCCGCGGCCGTGCGTCATCGCGACCATGTTCTCGCTGCGAAACTCGAACCAGCGCACTGCTCGACCGAGTTTCAGAGCCAGCGCGCCCAGCACGCTCTGCTCCGGGTAGGTCATGAGCTTGGCGCCGAAGCCGCCGCCGACGTCGGGCGCGATCACCCGCACCTTCGCCTCCGGCAGCCCGATGGCCGAGGCGACGTCCATCCGCACGCTGAAGGGCACCTGTGTCGAAACCCACATTCGGATTCCACCCTCGCCATCGGGCTCAGCCAGCACCGTGTTGGCCTCGATCGGAACCCCGGCCAGCCGCTGATTGAGAAAGCGTCCCCGGACGATGACCTCCGCACCCCGCAAGGCGTCCTCCTCCCCGAAATCGCCGGCGAAGGCGAGATTGTCACCACGATCGGGGTGGATGACCGGCGCGCCCGGCTCCAGGGCAGCCTCCGGGTCGACAACCACAGTGAGCGGTTCGTAATCGACGAGGACCAACGCGCCAGCGTCGACCGCTTGCGCGCGGGTCTCCGCCACGACCACCGCGATGGCATCGCCGACAAAGCGAGCCGGTTCGGACGATCGAAGCGCGCCGAGCGCATCAACCGGCTCGAGGCCCAGGTCGTCAGCGCGAAATACCCCGACGACGCCTGGCATCGAGTTCGCGCCCGAGGCGTCAAAGTTGGCGATCCGCGCGTGGGCGAACGTGGAACGGACGAAGACCGCGTGCAGGCAACCATCGTGGCGCACGTCGTCGGTGTATTGCCCGGCGCCCGTGACAAGACGCGGGTCCTCGCGCCGGCGGACTGCGCCCCCGAGCGCGGCGCTCACCGCCATTAGAGCTCCTCTAGGTTCTCCACGATCGCCTCTTGCGTGGTGCGGGCGATCACGACCACCGCCTCCTCATCCGAGTGAGCGTTGGACTCGATGTGATGGACGAAGGGTGGCACGTAGATGTAGTCGCCGGGCTTGGTTCGCAGCCGCACCTCATGCCCGTCTTCCGAATAGATGAACTCGGGACTGCCCGCGACGACATAGATGCCGGTTTCGCTCTTGCCGTGGTGATGCGGACCGGAAGCAACGCCCGGCGCGACGCGCGTTTCGCCCATCCAGATGGCTCGGCTGCCGACCGTCTCGCCGGACAGCGCCGCCGTGCGGGACATGCCTGGCGTCTGCGCCGTCGCAGGCGTGTGCGCCTCGGCGGGTACGTGATGGAGCTTGCCGGCCGTGCCTCTCGTCATCCGGGCGAATGGTAGCTTGGCCGGAACATGCTTGACGATGCCGGGCGCTGGGGGATCTTGCCCGCCTATGACGGCTGGCAGGGTGACGTCGTCGAGACCACTCGCTCGACCACCGACGCCATCCTCGCCGCCCTGGGCGCCAAGCAAGACCGGCCGCCACGCATCCGGCGTCTCAAGCTCCCGCACGAACCTTGCGCTCCGGCGCCCGATCGCGCCTGGGGCTGGGCGATCCAGCTCTACGCCCTGCGTTCGCGCGACAGCTGGGGCATCGGAGACCTGGCCGATCTCAGACGCTTCGGTCGCTGGTCGCGGCGGCGCGGCGCCTCGGTCATCCTCCTCAACCCACTCGGAGCGCAAACACCGACCGTGCCATACGAGCCCTCGCCTTACTACGCCTCGACACGTCGCTTTCGAAACACGCTCTACCTGCGCATCGAAGAGGTCGAGGGCGCGGAGCGATGCGCCGCGGAGCTGCAGCCGCTGCGCGAGGCCGCAAGCAAGCTGAATCAACGACGCCTCATCGACTACGACCAGGTCTTCCAGCTCAAGTCGCGAGCGCTCGAATACATCTTTCAAGCCGCGCCCAAGCCACAGGGTCTCGATGCTTGGGTCCGCCGGCAGGGCCGCGCCCTGGACGACTTCGCCACCTTCAACGCGCTGGCCGAGGTTCATGGGCCCGCGTGGCGGAGCTGGCCGGCCTATCTCCGGCATCCGCGCAACGACGGGATCGAGCCCAGCCGCCGCAGGCTCGCCGACCGCATCGCGTTTCACGAATGGCAGCAGTTCCACATCGATCGCCAGCTCGCGCGGGCAGGCCGAGAGATCGGGCTGATCACCGACGTGCCTGTCGGTTTCGCCTCGGACGGGTTTGACGCCTGGCGATGGCAGGACCTGCTGGCGCCGGAAATGCGCGTGGGCGCGCCCCCGGATGAGTTTTTTCGCGACGGCCAGGACTGGGGGCTGCCGGCATTCAACCCGTGGCTGCTGGGCGGCGCGCATTGGGAACCGTTCGTGGACGCGATCCGCGGAGCGGCCGGTCACGCGGCCGGCGTCCGGCTGGACCACGTCATGGGACTTTTCCGTCTGTTCTGGATCCCTACGGGCATGGTTGCGGCCGAGGGCGCTTACGTGCGCTACCCGGCCGCGTCATTGCTGTCGCTCCTCGCCAGCGAGAGCAGGCGTGCTCGCGCTTTCGTAGTCGGCGAAGACCTCGGCCTGGTGCCGCCGAAAGTGCGAGAGCACCTACGCCGGCGGGGATCGTTGTCGTATCGCTTGCTGTGGTTCGAAGGTTCCGAGCCAGGGCGCTGGCCACGCGATGCGATCGCCGCGGTGGGGACCCACGACCTGCCGACGGTCGCCGGCCTCTGGACGCTGCGCGAGCCTGAACGTCGGCTCCACCATCTGCGCGAGAAGCTCGTGAGCCTCACCCGCCTTCCTGACGCGACCGCGCCGGTTGACGTCGCGGTGGCGGCCTACTCAGAGCTTGCCCGCGGGCGCCCGCGAATCGTTCTCGTCTCGCTCGAGGATGCGCTCGGTGTGATCGAACGCCCCAACGTCCCGGGCACGACGACCGAATTTCCGAACTGGCGGCTCGCGCTCCCAACCTCGCTCGAGGACATCGAGGGTGCCGACGGCATGAACCGGATTGCCGACGCGATGAGGGCGACGGGCCGGTCGGCTAACCTCTCGCAGGCATGAGCGCCCGATTTGTCGCCACCGTCGGCAACGGCAGGCTCCTGGCGAGGATCGGCGCCGACGGCAGCCTGATCGGCCTCTGCGCTCCGCACCTCGACGCTGAGCTGCTCGAGAAGCCGGCTCATGCGGTGCTCGAGGTTGGCGCGGAACGAAGGCGCCGGATCGGCGGCCGCGGCTGGAAGCACCGCCGCGAGTACGTGCGTGGCACCAACGTCCTGCGGGTGATGTCGCGCCACTCGACCGGAATCAAGGTCGAGCGCCGCCTCGCCGCCATCGGTGAGAGCCTGCTGCTTGCCTTTCGGTCCGAGGGCGATGCGACGGTGGGCTGGGAGAGCGGCCTTGGCGAAGTCCTCCCCGAGGCGGGAATCCGCTTCGACGGCGCGTGGCCGGAGGGCTTCGATCCGCCACCGCTGGCCGGGGCCACGCGGGCGTCGGTGGTGGCCCGGGTCCCCGACCTCACGGATCGCGCCGCGATCGCCGACCTTTACGCGCGCAGCGTCCTGGTGATCGCGCAGCATCACGATCGCTCGGGCTCGTTTGCGGCGGATGGAGGTGAAGACGTCCTGGTGGCTCATGCACTCGATGCTTGCGGCGAGCGCGGCGCCGCCCGGGCCTTCTTCGCATGGGCCCTCGAGCACGACCGGGGCGATCCGCAATTCGCCTGGGGCCTCGAGCAGCACCTGCGGCGGTCGCACTCACCTGAGCTCGCGACCCGGCTTGCGGAGCTCCAGGCGAACGGTGGTGTGGAGCCGCCATCATCGCCGGCCGCGGGTACGAGCGCCGCGCTCTGGGCGGCGTGGCAGGACACGATCGCCGGGCGTCGCGCCAATGCGGTCGCTGCGCTGCAGGGTGCAGCCGCCAGACGATCGTCGTTGAGGCTGTTTGTCTCCGGTGGCGGCGTCGACCTCGCGGCCCACGCCTTGCTCCTGCTGACTGTCCACGCTTTGATCCCACCGACTGCCGCCGTCGAGGACGGTTTCTTCGAGCACCAGGCGACGGTCCAAAAAGCGCGGCATGCTCGCGCTCTTTACGGCGGCGCTTTCCACGCCGGCATGCCTGAACCCCGCGAGGCCGTCCTCGTTGCCGAGGTGCGTTCGGATCTCGACGTGTCCGGGGTCACGATCGAGGTCGCAGGACTGCCGTCTGAGCACCTCGAAGCCATCGCGGAGGAGCCGGGCCGCACCACCCGATGGCGCGGCCCGGTACCGGCGACCGAAGCAGGTGAGGTTTCGCGCTACAAGATCCGCGTGAATCTCCGAGACGCAGAAGCCACTCCGGTCTGGGCATCGGATAGCGATCCACGGCCTGGCGGCCAGGAGTTCGCCTACGAATCGGCGCCGCCTTCGCCTCCAGAATGGGTGCGCGACGCCCTGTGCTACCACGTCATGGTCGACCGCTTCGCGCGGCCGGGGGAGAGCCTGCCAGCGCCCGGCGACGCCACCGCGTTGTACGGCGGGACCCTGGATGGCATCCGCGAGCACATGGACCACATCGCCGGGCTGGGGTGCAACGTGCTCTGGCTGAGCCCCGTCCACCAGAGTCCCTCGCACCACGGCTATGACCACGAGGACTTCCTCACCATCGAGCCGCGCTACGGCGGCGATGCCGCGCTGGTCCGCCTCGTTGAGGCCGCGCATGACCGCGACATGCGCGTGCTCCTCGACTTCGTGCCGAACCACACGGGCCGTGGACATCATCTGTTTCGCGACGCGATCGAGAAGGATGGCGACGCCGCGAGCTACTACCGCTTCTGGCAGTGGCCTCACTACTACCGCTGCTTCTCCGATGTGATCTCGCTGCCCGAGCTCGACACCGGCGACAGCAATGTCCAGCAACAGCTCGTCCGGGCCGCTCAGCACTGGATGACGGCATATGGCGCCGACGGAGTCCGCTGCGACCACGTGGCCGGAGTCGACCCGGCCTTCTGGGTCGAGCTCCGGCGCGGCTTGCGCACGATCAAGGCAGACGCCCTGGTCCTCGGCGAGGCCACCGGCCTCCCGGAGTGGCTGGCTCGCTACACCGGTCGACTGGACGCGATCTTCGACTTCGACCTGACCTATTACGTGCGCCAGGCCTTGGCGCGAGGCCGCATGGACGCGGCCGGCTTCGCGACCTGGCTCGATGAGCATGATCATGCGTACCCTGGTCTCGCCCTCGCGACGTTGATGGACAACCACGACATGAACCGATTCCTGTGGATGGCCGGAGGAAATGCGGACCGCTTGAAGCTGGCGGCGACGCTGCTCCTGACATTGCCGGGCATGCCCGTCATCTACTACGGCACCGAAGTCGGGCTGAGCCAGCGCTTCGACGGCGTGGTCGAGAACGCCGAGGCGCGCCTACCCATGCTCTGGGG
>DASWGF010000125.1:0-2814 GCA_036393875.1 Candidatus Dormiibacterota bacterium | reverse complement strand
CCACGTGCGGTCAGCTTCTCAACCTGTCGCTTGAGCTTGCGGTTTTCCTTGATCAGCTCCGCCACCATGCCGTTCAGCTGCTGAATCAGCTCGTGGCCGTCGAGCCGGCGGCGTGTTCGAGTTGTCGACTTGCTGCCAGGTGGACGACCACGTCGACGCGGCTGCTGCGCGGTTTCGTCTGCTGCCATCTCGGCTCCTGATTCAAAAATTTTTGGTGCGGACAAATTGCAGTATAGCCACGCTTATCCGCACCAATCTTGATCAGGTCATGCCGCGGCAAGTGCAGGTTGGCGCGACATGCTCTTCAATCCCTCTCGTGCTAATTCATGCGCGGGATTTGCTTTACGGCTGACATAACGAACGACGCGCCAGCCACGACGACAGCGCTCGCGAACCTCGAATACCGCAAGGCGAAAGCTGTCGCTCGAGGGCATGCGGCTGCGCACGACCGGCGCACAATCGGTGCGCACGATGACGCGGTGATACGGCCAGCGGGCCGCAGCGAGATCCAGGGCGCCGGCGCACACGTGCGCCTCCAGCTGGGCCGAACCGCCGGGATGCGAGAAACCGAACGACTCCGTATAGACGGCGCGACCCCTGATGAAAACGGCCAGGCCACACCCAGCCCGGCCGTTTCTGTCGAGAGCGGCGTCCACATAGATCACCAGGCACTCCCGCAATAACTGTCCCTCCTTGAGAGCGTAATTCAGGATTTGGGGAGAGCCTAACATGATGTTGCGGGCTTGTGACAAGCGTGCCACTAGATATGGGGGTAGCCAAGCAACCTCGCGGGATGGGCACCTGTACCTCCCCTCCGGCGCCACGCGCCACCTCCCCACTCCGTGGGGAGGCCAGGGGAGGCCAGGCTAGGCCGGGGGCAGGTCCGTTCCCATCGCGTGGAAGCCGCCGTCCACGTGCAGCAGCTCGCCGGTGGTCATGTTCAGGTAATCGGAGAGCAGCGCCACGACGGCGCGACCGACCGGGGTACGGTCCTGCAGCTCCCAGCCCAGAGGAGCACGCAGTCCCCACACCTCTTCGAAATCCTTGAAACCCGGAATTCCACTGGCGGCCAGCGTCGCCAGAGGACCCGCGCAGACAGCGTTCACGCGAATTTTGTAGCGACCGAGATCGCGCGCAAGATAACGCGTCACCGATTCCAGGGCGGCCTTGGAAACGCCCATCCAGTCGTATTTCGGCCAGGCCTGAGTGGAGTTGTCGAAATCCAGCGTCACCAACGATCCGCCGTGCTCTTTCATGAGCGGGAGAAAACCGGCTGCCAGCTCTTTGAACGAAAATGCGCTCACCTGCAGCGCCGTCGCGACGCTCTCCCACTTCGTGTTCAAGAATTGGCCGCCAAGCGCATCGGGCGGCGCATATGCCACCGAATGGACGAGCCCGTCCAGGCGATCCCATTTCTTGCTGGTCTCTTTCACCGCGGCAGCGATGTCATCAGGTTTGCTGACGTCCAGCTCGAGAATGTCGGGGACTGGATTTAGCTTTTTGGCCGTCATTTGCGTGATGCTCATCATCCGACCGAAGCTGGTCAGCAACAATTCCGCGCCTGCCTTCTGCGCCTCGACCGCAATCGCGTAGCCAATGCTGCGCCGGTCGCTCATTCCGGCGATGAGGACTCGCTTTCCCTCAAGAATCACGGCCGAATCCTAAGCCAATCACCGTGGTTGTTTGCCCGTGGCGACAGGGGCGTCACGATGCGACCAGTCGCTCCACGATCCCTCGTAAAGGCGCACGTCGGCAACGCCTGCAAGCTCCAGCGCGAGCAGGTCATGGCAGGCGTTGACGCCTGACCCGCAATAGACGACCGCGCCTTTCTTCCCATCGACACCCAGGGCCCCGTACTGGCGCCGCAGCTCGTCGGGCGACTTGAACCGTGCGTCTGCGTCGAGGTTGTCGATCCATGGAGCGCTGAGGGCGCCCGGGATGTGGCCCTTCTTCGGATCGATCGGCTCTTTCTCTCCTCGATAGCGCTCACCCGCCCGCGCATCGAGGAGAACGACGCCATCGCGAGCGCTTGCACCGTCGCCATTCGACAACCGCATGACCTTCTCGAAATCGACGATTCGCGACCGTTTCGGAGCGCGTGCCTTGAAATCGCCGGCCTTTACAAACGGGACGGCCGTCTCGAGCGGCTCGCCCCAACCCTGCAGCCCGGAGTCGAGGACCGCCTGGGCGCCATGACCGAACCACCCCAGCAGGAACCAGAGCCGGGCCGCGATCGAGCCGCCCGCATCGTCGTAAGCGACCACCCTGGTCCCGGTGCTGACACCTGCGAGGCGCATCTCGTCCTGGAACTTCTGTCGCGTGGGCAGAGGATGCCGGCCCGCGCCGGTGCCGGTGACAGCGTCGAGGTCGACGAACACCGCGCCGGGGATGTGGCCACCCAGGTAGGCGTCGCGACCCTGGCGGCCCACCAGGTACCAACGGAAGTCGACGACTCGCAGGTCAGGTTCGCCGATGTGGTCGTGCAGCCACTTGGGGCTGACCAGAGGGCCGAACTTGCTCACGGCGCCATCTCCGCCACCCGCGTGTCATGACAGAAATGGACAGCATGTGGACGCAGATCGTGCAGCCTCCGCAGCGAGCCGGCCCACGCTTCACGGTCTGCGTACTGGCCCCGCCAGCCGCTGAGGTCGGCGTTTTCACCTTCGCGATAGATGTCGGAAGTGTAAGCGGCGTCACCGATCATGATGGCCCCGCCGTCAGGGCTTTCCACAATCACGCTTTGATGGCCCACCGTGTGCCCGGGGGTGGCGACGACCCGTACCCCTTCGGCGATCTCAGAATCGCCGTCCATCA
>DASWGF010000124.1:0-2780 GCA_036393875.1 Candidatus Dormiibacterota bacterium | reverse complement strand
CCTGGCAGCGCGGCTCCAACGAGAACACCAACGGTCTGCTTCGCCAGTACTTTCCCAAGGGAACCGACCTCAAGGTTCACCAGCCCGAATATCTCGAGTTCGTGTCCGCCGAGATGAACACCAGGCCACGCAAGACGCTCGGCTGGCTCAACCCCGCCGAGGCGCTCGAGCAACTACTCTCTGGGGTACCTCGTCAGCCCAGTGTTGCGTCGACCGATTGAATTCACCACGCCGTTGGCAGCCAAAAGGGCGGAAATGGCTAGCGGGTGCGGGTCGCGGCTCCCAGGTGTTGCAGGACCAGGTCCATGCCCCGCTCCAGCTCCGACTCGGTGACGCACCAGTGGGGTGAGAGGCGCACGCGGCCGGGGCGCGAGTCGACGATGACTCCGTCTGCGTGAAGCCGAGCCTCGACCTCGTCAGGGTGGTCGCATTCGAGAGTCACGATCCCGCAGCGCCGGTTGCGGTCGCGAGGAGTGAAGGTCTTGACGCCGGCTGCGTCGCACCGTTCGAGGATCCGATCGGTAAGGTCGCGAAGGCGCTCCTGGATATGCTCGACGCCCACTTCCAGGATCAGCTCCAGGCCCGCCAACCCTGCATAGTGGCAGGCCATCGCCCACGTGCCGGTCTCCAGGCGGCGGGCGTCGTCGGCGAAGTCGAGCTCCTCGAGCGTGAAGGAGAACGGGTCGCGGGTGGCGAACCAGCCTGTACCGTGCGGCCGCACGTTCGGGATGAGATCTGGGCGTACGTATAGAAAAGCGGTACCGGGGCCGCCCGACAGCCACTTGAGGCACCCGCCGACTAACGCGTCGCAATCCATGGCGTCGACGTCGATGGGTACGCAGCCGCAGGTCTGATAGCCGTCGATGAGGCAGAGGGCGCCGGCGGCGTGGGCCGCGTCGGCGATCGCGCGAACGTCCTGCAGGTAGCCGGTCGTATAGAAGAGGTGGGTCGTGGCGACCAGGGCGGTCCGGCTGTCGATGCGGTCGGCGAACGCCTCCGGCGGGATCGTCATCCCGTCGGCGCTGGGGACGAACTCGACCTCGAACTCAGGCCGCGACAGCCACTGGTGGCCGATGGTGGGAAAGTCGAGCTCGCCGATCAGGATCTTGTTGCGGCCCTGCGGCAGCGGCAGGCCTGAGGCCAGGGTCGTCAGGGCGACCGACACCGAGGGCGCGATCGCCGTCGACCCCTGCGGCGCGTTGAGCAGGCCGCCGACCCCGGCGCGCAGCCGCCCCAGGAGCGGGAGCCAGTCGGAGAACCAGACCGGGGTCCCCTGCGTATCCCAATCGTGGGCGTAGCGCTCCAGAGCCGCCCGGCCGCGGCGGGGAAGTGGGCCCAGCGAGCAGGCGTTCAGATAGATGTTGCGGTCCAGGAGCGGGAACTGGTGGCGGAGGGCCTTCCAGTCAGGCATCCGGAACAGGCTAACCCGCAATGCTTCGCATGGGTGGATGCACCTCCCCACCCGGCGCGCTCCGCGCGCCGACCTCCCCACTGCGTGGGGAGGCGACACCTCCCCACCTGGCTGGGCGCGCTCCGCGCGCCGACCTCCCCACTGCGTGGGGAGGCGAACACCTCCCGACCTGGCTGCGCGCGCTCCGCGCGCCGACCTCCCCACTGCGTGGGGAGGCGACACCTCCCCACCTGGCTGCGCGCGCTCCGCGCGCCGACCTCCCCACCTGGCTGCGCGCGCTCCGCGCGCCGACCTCCCCACGGAGCGGGGAGGCGACAGCCGCCGACCTCCCCGTCGAGATCGGTTAAGGCTGGCGGGGCCGCGGGCGGGGTGGTATAGTGCCCCGAAACCCTGGCCAGACCGGTTCTCCGCCTGGTTAGGTTTAAACGTCCCCACAAAGGGGCATTTCGTCGTATACTGGCGTTTCGTGCACGCCCGGCCGCTCATCCTGCCTATTTCCTGAGCGCGCCCTTTTCCCTTTTAAGGAGTCCCGAATGATCTCAGAGATGAGAGCGCCTTCGCGTCTTTCGTATGGCCGCATCCCGAACCTCGTCGAGCTGAAGGACCTTATCGCCACACAGCTCGAATCCTTCGCATGGTTCAAGACCGAAGGCCTGCGGGAGCTCTTCGACGAGATCAACCCGATCACCGATTACACGGGCAAGAACTTCGAGCTGAAGTTCCTCGACTACGAGTTCGGCCAGCCGAAGTTCTCGGTCGAGGAATGCCGCAATCGCGACATGACCTATGCCGCGCCGCTGCGGATCAAGACGCGCCTGACCATCAAAGAGACGGGGGAGATCAAGGAGTCCGAGGTCTACATGGGCGACTTCGCCATGATGACCGGCGAGGGCACCTTCATCATCAACGGCACCGAGCGGGTGGTGGTGTCGCAGCTCGTCCGCTCGCCCGGCGTGTACTTCACGGCCGCCGAGGACCCCAACACGGGCCGCAAGCTGTTCGGCGCCAAGCTCATCCCCAACCGCGGCGCCTGGCTCGAGATCGAGACCTCGGCCAAGGACCTGCTGACGGTGAAGATCGATCGCAAGCGCAAGGTCCCCGTGACCGTGCTCCTCAAGGCGCTCGAGCTCCCGCAGCTGAAGGGCACCGAGAACGACCGCGAGGCGCAGAAGCGCGCTCTGCTGGAGATGTTCGGGGACGTCGACAACAACCCCGAGCACCACTACATGGAGTCGACCCTCGACAAGGACACGACGATGAAGACCGAGGACGCCCTCCTCGAGCTGTACCGCCGCGTCCGGCCGGGCGATCCTCCGTCTGTCGACAACGCCCGCAACCTGCTCCAGAGCCTGTTCTTCAACCCGCGCCG
>DASWGF010000123.1:0-4779 GCA_036393875.1 Candidatus Dormiibacterota bacterium | reverse complement strand
GTGCCGCTCCACCTGCGCAACGCCGTTACCGGCTTGATGAAATCGATGGGCTACGGACGGGACTACAAGTACGCCCATGACTACGAGGGCGGCGTCGCCAATCAGGTGCACTTGCCCGAGAAGCTGAAGGGCCGCAAGGTCTACAAGCCAGGCCCGCGGGATCTGGGCTCCCCGCCACGCGGGGAGCTCCCGCCTCGCCCGCAGGGCGACGCGGGTGAGGGGAAAACTTAGACTTTCCAACTCGTGGACGACGCGCTCGTGATTCTGAAGCCTGATGCCGGCTACCGGCTCGCCGCGCGCGCCGGGATCTGGCGCTGGCTGTCGTCCGAGCGCGAATGGAAGCTCGAGTCGCTCACGTGGTTCCAGCCGCCCGCCGCTCTCATCGAGAGTCACTACGACTTCCTGAGGGACAGGCCCTTCTTCGGCTGGCTGGTGGACTTCATGACCGCCCTCCCGATGCCGGTTGGGCGAGTGACCGCATCGGCCGAGGCTCTCGAGCGCATGCGCCACGACCTCGGCGAGACGCGGATCCAGCAATCGCGTCCCGGCTCGCTGCGTGAGCGATATGGAATCTTCGGCGGTGTCAACTGCCTGCACCTTTCGGATGCACCGGAGACCGGCGCGTCAGAGGTGGCGCGATGGGCGAAGTTCGTTCAGCTCGACAAGATCGATGCAGGCCTCGAGGTCGCGACCGACAAGCCCGACCACACGTTCCATCTGCGGTCGCTGGCCACGCAGGTGGCGGGAGCCATCCACGCTGACCTTGCGTCGCAGATGATCCGCGAGCTGCTTGCCGAAGAGTCCGCCGTAGAGGGTTCGCAGCTCGAGGCCCTCGGCCGCATCATCCTGGGGGCGTTGGCTTAGTCTCGGCGGCTCGTTCGACCGCAGGAACGTGGACCGTCACGGCCTTGTTGAACAGCTCTGAGTTGGGCACCACCAGCAGGTCGCCGGCGTCGGTCTTCATCAGCGTCACCCTCAGCTTCACCTCCGTCACCGTGCCCGCACCGACCCCTTCAAGCGTGATGCGATCGCCGACCCTGATGTGGCGCTCGAGCAGAATGTAATAGCCGGACACGTAGTCCTTGAGCACGTCCTGGACCCCAAAGCTGGCGATGAATGTGGCCAGGACGATGCCGAAGAGCGCCACATTCGCACTCTGAACCGCGAAGGAGATCGCGACCGCCGCGCCCAAGCCGATCAGCCCGAACGTCACCACTCGGCCGACGATCACGACCCTCTCGGGTCGGATATGGCGCCCGCTCAAGAGTTGGGCCGCTCGGCGAGCTAGCAGCCTCGCGACGACCGCGAATGCGATGAAGACGAGGGCGCCGACCAGGACATACAACAACGTGGTGGGGTCGGGCGAAGACCAGGGGACGGCCGCCAGCGGCGGCGGCGTCACCGCTTTTTCTCGGCTGCTTCCTCCGCGGCCGGAGTCTCGCCCTCCGCGGCGGCCTCGCCCTCGGCGCCGGCTTCGCCCTCGGCAGGAACCACGGCCTCGGCGGCCGGGATCTCCTCCTCGACCTTGAGCTCGCGCTTGTGGACGATCTTGACCACCAGCTCATCCGCGTCGATGAGCACGGTCACGCCCTTGGGCACGCTGATGTCAGACACACGGACCTCCGACTCGATCTCCTCCAATGGAGTCAGGTCGACTTCGAAAGCCTCGGGGATGTCGGTCGGCAGGCACTCCACGCGCAGGGCATGTATCGGCTGAAGTATGTCCGCGTCCCCGCGTTTGACCGCGGCGGACTCGCCCGTGAGGTGTATCGGGACCTCGACCGTGATCTTCTCCTCGAGGCTGACCGCGTAGAAATCGACATGGATGGGTCCGAGGCGCCGCGGGTGGGTCTGGATCTCGCGAACCAGCACCTTCTCGGTGCGACCGCTGTCCACCAACAGGTCCACCAGGTGGGTCCGCCCCGACTTCAGGAAGACCTTCTGGAACTCGAGGCGGTCGAGCACAAGCGCGGTCGGCTTGGTGTTATGGCCGTAGACGACGGCCGCCAGCTTGCCCTGGCGGTGTAGCCGCCGGGTTCGCTTGCCGAGAAGTTCGCGGGTGGATGCGTTCAGTTGCATGGTTGAACCTCGGGGTGGAGGAACCCCGGCATTCTACCGCAACCGCGAGAGGCCAATTCCGAAAGGACGCGTTCCGCGGCTAGGGCGAAGGGCTCGGAAACGCGTTTTGCAGGGTCGCGAAGGAAGCGATCCCGATGACCACGAGGAGGCCGATTATCACGCCGAGCGCGATCCCAACGAAACCGGTGATGATGCCAGCCATCGCTTGGCCGCCCCCGCCCAAAGTGCCCTGAGACTGGGCGATCCGGCCGCGAGCCCGGAATCCGAGCACGACCGCCACGATTCCCAGCGGGAGCGCCGCGAGCTCGACAAGGCCGTATGTACAGCAACCAAACGGAGTCAGCGCTGCTGAGACGATTCCACACACCAAGGCAGCAGTGGCGCCAGGGGCAGACATCCCAGGCATTCCACCCGGGACCATCGGGTACGGCTGCGGCTGGAACGGCGGTGGTGGGCCGGGCGGCTGCATGCCTGGCGGCGGCGGGGGTGGCGGCTGCATCGGTGGGCCTGGTGGCGGGGGTGGGGTCCCTGGTGGAGGCGGAATAGCCATGCGCGGATGTTAATGGCTGCTTTAAAAATTACAACCTGAATCTTGGGTTAGGCCGTTTGGGGCCAGGCTCAGGTCGGGCCGTTGGGGAAGCGTTTTCGCAGCCAGTCGACGATCCCCTGGAGCGGTGTGCCCGGCGTGAACAGCTCGGCCACGCCCTTCTGTTTGAGGGCAGCGATGTCGTCGTCGGGGATGATGCCGCCGCCGAAGACGATGATGTCGGTCGCCTTGCGGCGCTTGAGCTCCTGGACGACGGCGGGAAAGAGGGTCATGTGAGCGCCGGAGTGGATGGACAGGCCGATGACCTGCGCGTCTTCCTGCAGCGCGGCGTCGACGACCATCTCCGGCGTCTGGCGCAGCCCGGTGTAGATGACCTCAAAGCCGGCATCCCGCAGCGCGCGGGCGACGACCTTCACGCCGCGGTCGTGGCCGTCGAGGCCGACTTTCGCCAGCACGATGCGAACCGGCCGGACCGCCGTGGAAGCCGGCATCAAATCACGGCGCGTTCGGTATATGTGCCAAACACCTCGACCATGGTGTTCATGATCTCGCCCTCCGTCGCGTAAGCCCGGACTGCCTCGAGGATGTAGGGCATAAGGTTGTCCGTGCCGGCCGCGGCCTTCCGCAACTGCGTGAGAGCTGCCGAGCAGCGGCTCTGGTCGCGCTTCCTGCGCACCTCGCGGACCCGCGCGACCTGCTCGCTCTCGAGCTTCGGGTCGATGCGCAGGATCTCGATGGGCTCTTCCTCGTCGACCTTGAACTCGTTGACGCCGACCACGAGCCTTCGCTTCTGCTCCAGCTCTTGCTGATAGCGGAACGCCGAGTCTGCAATCTCCTTCTGGAAAAAGCCCGCCTCGATCGCGGGAATGACGCCGCCGAGCTCCTCGATGCGCTTGAAATAGTCCTCGGCCTGGCGCTCCATCTCGTCAGTCAGCGCCTCCACGAAGTAGCTTCCGCCGAGCGGATCGACGGTGTTGGCGACTCCGGTCTCATAGGCGAGCAGCTGCTGCGTGCGCAGCGCCAGGCGTGCCGCCTTGTCGGTGGGCAGGGCGAAGACCTCGTCCATGGCGTTGGTGTGCAGCGATTGCGTGCCGCCCATGACGGCGGCCAGCGCTTCGATGGCGGTGCGCGCGATGTTGAGCTCCGGCTGCTGGGCGGTCAGCGAAACGCCCGCGGTCTGGGTATGGAACCGGAGCTTCCACGAGCGGTCGTCCTGGGCGCCGTAACGTTCGCGCATCCATCGAGCCCAGATACGGCGGGCGGCGCGGAACTTGGCGATCTCTTCGAAGAAATCGATGTGGGCGTCGAAGAAGAACGACAGCCGCGACGCAAAGTCGTCGATGCGCATGCCTCGCTCGATACACGCGTCGACATAGGCCATCCCATCCGCCAGGGTGAAGGCCAGCTCCTGCGCCGCGGTCGAGCCCGCCTCGCGGATGTGGTAGCCCGAGATGGAGATCGTGTTCCATTTCGGCACCTCTTTCGCGCAGTACTCGATCGAGTCGACGACGAGCCTCATCGACGGCGCGGGCGGAAAGATGAACTCCTTCTGCGCGATGAACTCTTTGAGGATGTCGTTCTGCAGTGTGCCTCCAAGCCCGGACGCCGGCACTCCCTGCTTCTCGGCCACCGCGATGTACATGCACAGAAGGATCGCCGCGGGCGAGTTGATCGTCATCGAGGTCGTGATGTCCCCGAGCGGGATGCCCTCGAACAGCGTCTCCATGTCGGCGAGCGAGTCGATGGCCACGCCGCAGTGGCCGATCTCGCCGCGGCTGGTCGGCGCGTCCGAGTCCTGCCCCATCAGGGTCGGCATGTCGAACGCGACGGAAAGTCCCGTCTGGCCGCTCGCGAGCAGGTACTTGTAGCGGCGGTTGGTTTCCGCGGCCGTCGCAAAGCCGGAGAACTGCCGCATCGTCCACAGGCGGCCCCGGTAGCCGCTGGGGTGGATGCCGCGCGTGTACGGGAACTGGCCCGGCAGCTCCTCCTCACGCCTGGGCAGGTCGCTGGACGTGTAAAGGGGCTGGAGCGGGACTCCCGAGATGGTCGACGTCTCGATGCCGTCGTCACGCGCCGGCGCCGACTCGTAGTCCTCCTTCCATGCCTGCTTGGGGTCGCGCGCTCGAACTTTCACTGAACTGATTATCGCTTTC
>DASWGF010000122.1:0-11119 GCA_036393875.1 Candidatus Dormiibacterota bacterium | reverse complement strand
CGTTTTCGAGCATGTAGCGGGCGATTTCCGGAACCCGCTTGCGGAGGAGAGCTCTCTGCGCGCGCTGCTCAGGGGGCAACTCCGTGTAGTCGACGAACTTGAAGAGCCTCGGGATCACGCCGAGGGGAAACATCGCGACGTAGAAGTCGCGCTTGCCTTGCTTTCCTCGGATCGCCGGAAAACTCATATACATCGTGCTCACCTTTGTGTTACTCCTATATTTGTTTGAAGTGGGCGAGCTCCTTTCGGAGCTCGCCTGCTGGGTTTCTGGAGGCCATTTCAGGCGCTCCGAATCCGAACGAGCGCGTGTCTGATCTACCTCTGTTTTTTCACGGTATTCTCCTTTTGAAGGTGCTCGGCCCGTACAGCGAGTCCGTTGATCCCGAACCGTATCAGGTACGGGACAAACAACGCAAGTGCTGGGATAAACAAAGGGGACGCGCCCTGCCGCGAAGGCGAGTCCGGGGGCCGGCGAGCCGCAAGCGAACGAGCTGATGGCTGAGCTCAGCGAGCTCGAGCGACGGCGGCGCTGAAACCGGCGAATCGAAAGCCCACTGTGTATGCGAGGTGGCCGGTAAGAAAGGCGCCGATACCGGCCAAGAGATACTCGTCAGGAAGCATCAGGAGGACGTCGCCCGCCAGGCCCAGCAGGAGGGCGATCAGGAACAGCGCTCGCTCGCCCTGGCTGGCGGGGTGGATGAGTATCGCGGCCGCGATCAAGAAGACCATGACCGTTGGCTTGGTCGCGTACTCGAGCCGTCTGTCGCGGCGCAGGATCGCGGTCAAGTCGCCCGCGGAGGCCACGGTGGCCAGTGCGAAGGCGGCCAACGCCGGCGCGTTCATGGCCTCAGTATCGTCGGCGCCTTGCGTGGCGAGGGGCCTGGGCGTAATGATGTAATCCCATGACTGATGACATCGGCGCCTGGTTTGCGAGCCGGCTGCCGAAGACGTGGTTCGCCGCCCCGGCCGAGGTCACCTCGGACGGCGAGGAGATCCTGGTCCTCGGCGTCCTGCCCGACGTGGAGCTTGCGGCCGGCACGTCCCCGGAGGCCCGCGAGGCGGCGCGGGTGGCCAGGATCGACCGCTTCCGCGAGGAGACTCGCGACGAGCGGGTGAAGATCGCCCGGGACGCCGAGCGCCGCTTCCGGCGCAAGGTCGCCTGGGGTGCCAGCTGCGGCGACGAGACCCGGATCTTCACCACCCTGAGCCTCCCGGTGATGACGCGACTGCGGATGCCGGAGCGGGCGGTCCTCGACACCCTGGTGGCCGCCGGGGTCGCCCGGAGCCGAAGCGACGCCCTCGCCTGGTGCGTCCGGCTCGTCGGGATGCACCAGTCGGAGTGGATCAAAGGGCTGCGCGAGGCCCTGGTCAAGGTCGAAGAGGTGCGCGGCAAGGGTCCGCTGAACTAGAAACCGCGCAATTTCCGCACCGGACCCCCGTCGGGACGGTTGATACTGTGCGCGACTTGGGTGCCAAGAACGGCCATCAGCACGTGGTGATCATCGGAGCCGGCCCGGCCGGGCTCACGGCCGCCTACGAGCTGCTGAAGCACGACATCACGACCACCGTGCTCGAGAAGGACGCGACGTATGTAGGCGGGCTCGCCCGCACGGTCGAGCACAAGGGTTATCGATTCGACATCGGCGGCCACCGCTTCTTTTCCAAGAACCAGGAGGTCGAGGACCTGTGGACCGAGATCCTGGGCTCGGAGATGCTCACCCGCAGCCGTCTGTCGCGCATCTACTACCGCGGCCGCTACTTCGCCTATCCCATCAAGGCGGCCAACGCGCTCTGGAACCTGGGGCCGATCGAGGCTGTCCGCTGCATCGCCAGCTACGCCTATGCCCGCGTCAGGCCGATCCGGAATCCGCGGAGCCTCGAGGACTGGGTGCGGAACCAGTTCGGGTGGCGCCTGTTCAGCATCTTCTTCAAGACCTACACGGAGAAGGTGTGGGGAATCAGCACCAAGGAGCTGTCCGCGGACTGGGCGGCGCAGCGCATCAAGAGCCTCGACCTTTGGCTCGTCTTGAAGAGTGCGCTGATGCCGCGGCGCCGCCCGAGCAATCGGAGCGATGTCGTGACCACCTTGATCGACAGGTTCAGATATCCCCGGTTCGGCCCCGGGCAGATGTGGGAGCGGGTGGCGGAGATCCATCGCCAAAAGGGCCGGCCGGTGTTGCACGGACGTACGGTCGAGCGCATCGGGCACGAGGGCGGACGAGTGCGATCGGTGGTGACGAGAACCGCCTCGGGAGAGATCGAGGAGCACGCGGGCAGCGACTTCATCTCGAGCATGCCCATTCGCGAGCTGGTCTCGCGCCTCGATCCTGCGCCGCCCGAGAGCGTTCGCCGCGCCGCCGAAAGCCTTTCGTATCGCGACTTCATCAGCGTCGCGGTGATGATCGATCGGGCGGACGTGTTCCCTGACAACTGGATCTACATCCACGATCCGACCGTCAAGGTGGGGCGCATCCAGAACTTCAAGAACTGGAGCCCGGACATGGTCCCCGACCAGACCAAGACCTGCCTGGGCCTCGAGTATTTCTGCTTCGAGGGTGACGGGCTGTGGACGGCCTCCGACGATGCCCTCGTCGAGCGCGCGCGCAACGAGCTGGCCCAGCTGGGAATCTGCAAACCAGAGGAGGTCTTCGACGGCGTCGTGGTCAGGCAGGCCAAGGCCTATCCCGTGTACGACGACGTGTATCAGGCCAAGGTCGATGTCATCCGCGACTACATCCATGAGCATCTGACGAATCTTCACCTGGCCGGGCGCAACGGCATGCACAAGTACAACAACCAGGACCACTCGATGATGACCGCCCTCCTGGTGGCGAGGAATATTGCGACCGGAGGCAGTGTCGACCCGTGGAAGGTAAATGCCGACGCGGTCTACCACGAAGAAGTGCGCGTGGGCGAGAAGGACCTGTCAGGCCGCCAGGTGCCCGAACGCCTGGCCGGGGCTTCGCTCTAGACCGTTTTCTCGCGAGCGAAGTTGGCCGCGATCAGGCTCGCCACGGCCAGGACCGCGAACAGGATCGCGTGGGTGGTGTGATGGGCTGCATGCGGGTCGGAGACCGCGATCTGCAGCATGCCTTCGTAGTACAGCCCCGCGATGACGACGAATGCGACGGCCAGAATCACAAGAACGACGGCGAGCCTGTCCCTCACACTCGAAACGCTAGCAAAACCAGGCTGACCGCCCCCGCGGCGATGCAGTACCAGCCGTACGGGTCAAGCCGTCCAGACCGAAAGTACCGCAGGAGAAATCGCGCGCTCGCATAAGCCGCGAGGCCGGACAGGATCGCAGCCGCCGCGTACTCGCCGACCGGCACGCCGGTCGCGAAGAGTTGGGGCACTTCGATGAGGCCCGCCGCCAGGATCACCGGGGTCGCGAGAAGAAAAGAAAACCGCGCCGCCTCCTGGTGTCGCAGTCCTGCCAGCAATCCACCGCCGATGGTCACTCCCGAGCGCGAGATTCCCGGTAGAAACGCGAGCGCCTGGCAGGCGCCAATCAGGGCTGCGGCGCGAAAGCTGATGCGCTCGGCCGCCGCGAAGCCCTCCTCCTGCTCGGCTCGGCTCTTGGAGTCAAGCGAGGCGCGGCGTTCCGCTCGTCGCCTGAGCAGCTCAAACCCGAGTAGGAGGACGCCGTTGACGACCAGGAAGCCGGCCGCGACGTACGGGCTGGCGAAAAGCGATTTGATGCGGTTTTCTAGAAAGACACCCAGGATGCCGGCCGGGATCGTGCCGGTCAGGAGGAGCATCGCCAGCCGCTCCGGCTCGGTGGTGATTCGCCCACGCACGGCGGCGGTGAAGAAGCCGCGGACGATTGCGATCCATTGCTGCCGATAGAGCACCAGCAGCGCGCCCGCCGTGCCCAGATGAAGCAGCACCAGGAACGGTACGAACGTCGGATCTGATTGCTTGAACGCCCAGTGGAGCAGGCTCGGGATGATCACCGAGTGCCCGAGCGATGAAACGGGGAACAGCTCCGTGGCGCCCTGCAGCAGGCCCATGAACAGCGCCTGCGAGAACGTCACTTAGAGGGCAGTTTCTCCAGCGCGCCGGCAAGCCGCCGGCGCGATTGCTCGAACTCCCGATGGACGGCCAGGTCTTCGGCCTGCCCCAGAATCGCGACGACCTCCTCCCATCGCTCGGGGTCGCGCTCCTCGAGAGCGGCCCGCACCTGGCCGATGGTCTGGGTCGCGAACAAGAGGCCCCCGCCTGGGTTGTCGAGGATCTCGCTAGCGAGCTCGAGCTGGCGTCGAGCCCACGGGACCACCTGCGCTCCGGGATGTGTCTCCAGAGGCTTGGGGTGAAGCACTTCCATCTCGGAGCTATTGTCGGGCAAGCCCGGTGAGGGCCTCGCCCGTGAGGCGGTACACGGTCCAGTCGGAGTTCGGGCGCGCCCCCAGGCGCTCGTAGAACTGGATCGCGTCGCGATTCCAGTCGAGCACCGCCCACTCGAGACGGCCACAGCCGCGCTCGACGGCGAGGCGAGCCAGATGCGCCAGCAGCATGCGGCCGATCCCGCTGCCCCGGTGCTCGGGGAGCACGAACAGATCCTCGAGGTAGATACCCGGCCGGCCGAGGAAGGTCGAGAAGTTGTGGAAGAACAACGCGAACCCCACCGGCCGGCCATCGTCGTCCGCGAGCACGACCTCGGCATAAGGCCGGTCGCCGAACAGCCCGACATCGAGGAGCGCCTCAGTCATCACGACCTCGTGCTCCAGCTTCTCGAAGCGCGCGAGGCCACGGATCAGCTCGGCGATGACGGGCACGTCATTCCTGGTCGCGGTGCGAAGGTTCATGGTCACTTCGGCCGATCGCGAAGGCGGTAGACGAAGCGCATGGCTCCGTGGGTCTCGGAGAAGCTCGCGATCTTGTTGTCGACGAGGCCGGCCGCGAGCCCGGCGGCGATGAGGTCGGTGTCGCGCAGCTCGCTCCGGCCGCCCTTGGGTCGAATGACCCAGATCGCGCCGTTCGGCTCGATCCACCGTTTCACTTCATCGAGCTTGCGCAGGCCGGCGAATGAATCGGCGCCCATGAAGACCAGGTCGCATTTCGAGCGCGGCTTCCCGACCACCACGTCGGCAGTCCGCTCTCGCAGCTGCCTGATGAATCCCAAATCATCGAGATTGACGATCGCGACCTTGGAGCCGGGCTTCACGCCCAGTTTGTCGAGCAGCGGCCGCGTCGAGTATTGATCAGGGCTCGGACGCTTTGTGACCATCGCTCGCGCCCCTTATGGCTCCGAAAACGATCACGCCCACCAGCCACGCGGCATAGGCGCCGGCGATGGCGAGCACGATCACCGGGACCGCGCTGGCAACCCGGCTCGTCAACAGAAGGCCCAGGCCGATGAAGCCCACCAGCACGATCGCGCCGGCGACGATACCGACGGCAGCTCCAGCTATGTTCGCGGGCTTCAGACCTCGACCACCTGCAGGTCGGTCACTGCATCCTCGACGGTGCCGGAGTACAGGTGGTTGAACATGAATCTCGTCTTGGGGTGGCGGCGCTTGAGCGCGGACGCGGATTCCCAGCTCATATGGCTGAACACATCTCCAGGTCCGGTCGCCTCGACGATCGCGACATCGGCGCCGTCCACGAGCGCATCCAGCGGCGCGGTCGCCTCGGTATCGCCGGAATAGGCCAGGAGGCGGCCGTTGACGTGGATGCGATATCCGTTGGAGCCGCTGGTGCCGTGGTCGAGCTTGATGGTCTGGTACCTGTACCCTGCCGCGGTCCCCGTGGGCTGCGCCGTGTGGTAGTGCACTTTGAACTTGGGTCGCATGACCGCCTGCCAGTCAGGGCCCCAGCTCACATCCCAGAGCGCTTCCAGCCTTGCCTCGACGCCTTCCGGTCCGACGAAGGTCAACGGGCGCTGGTCGACGAAGACGCGATGCAGCACGAAAGGCGGCAGGCCCAGCGTGTGATCGCCGTGAAAGTGGGTGAGGAAGACGACGTCGATCGCGCCCGGGTCCACACCCACGCGCCGCATGTGAGGAAGGAGCGGCGCGCCGCCGTCCAGCAGGAGGCGGCCGTTCACCACCACCGCCCCGTTGTAGCGGTCGGTGGAAAAGGCCGCCCCCGTGCCGAGGAAGGCCAGCTTTAGGCGATGGTCACCGTCGGATTCAGATAGACGTCCTGAATTGCGTGTAGTAACTCGACTCCCTCCTTCATCGGGCGCTGGAACGACTTGCGACCTGCGATGAGCCCGGTGCCGCCCGCCCGCTTGTTGATCACAGCGGTACGGACGGCCTCTTTGAGATCGCTCGCGCCGTGGGATTCGCCGCCGGAGTTGATGAGGCTTGCGCGGCCCATGAAGCAGTTGATCACCTGGTAACGACACAAATCGATCGGGTGGTCGGTCGCCAGCTTGTCGTACATCCCCGGGGCGGTCTTCCCGAAGCCGATCACCTCGAAGCCCCGGTTGGTGTCGGCCAGCTTCTGTTTGATGATGTCGGCCTCGATCGTCACCCCGAGGTGGTTGGCCTGGCCGGTGAGGTCGGCGGCGGTCTCGTAGTTGACGCCGCCCGTCTTGAAGCCCGAGTTGCGCAGGTAGCACCAAAGGACCGTCGCCATGCCCCGCTCGTGCGCGGCGTGGAAGGCGACTGCGATCTCCTGCAGCTGGCGGTCCGACTCGGCAGAACCGAAATAGATGGTTGCGCCCACCGCGACCGCGCCCATTTCCCATGCCTCTTTCACGGTTCCGAAGAGGATTTGGTCGTACTTTGTCGGATATGTCAGGAGCTCGTTGTGGTTGAGCTTGCAGATGAACGGGATTCGGTGCGCATATCGGCGCGCCACCGACCCGAGCACCCCGAACGTGGAAGCCACCGCGTTGCAGTTGCCCTCGATCGCCAGCTCGATGACCTTCTCCCCGTCGAAGTAGATCGGGTTGGCGGCGAACGAAGAGCCGGCGGTGTGCTCGATCCCCTGGTCGACGGGCAGGATCGACAGGTATCCCGTGCCACCGAGACGGCCGTGCTCGAACATCGACTGCAGGCTCCGAAGCACCCGCGTCGGCCGATCGCTGTCCTTCCAGATCCGGTCGATGAAGTCGGGGCCGGGCAGGTGCAGCTGCGACGCTGGCACGGTCTGGCACTTATGCCCGAGCAGATCCGCCGCGTCGGCGCCCAGGATCTCCTCCAGCTTCCCCAACGACCCCTTGGTGACTGTAGCCATCAATCCCTCTTACACATTTGGTTAGTACCCCGGTGACATCTCGCAGGTTCGCGGATTCGCTTGCGTCACTCTATAGTGCACCGACATGACAGAGCGAGCCAGCGACCTACTGAGCGAGCTCGCGGTCCGGCTCTCTGCTGACCCCCGCGACAGCGGGCAGGTGGTCGCCGAATCGGTGGTGACGCTCGAGCCCGAGCTGCTCAAGGCGCAGCAGGATGGCTCGTCGATTGACGAGCTCGTGCGCACCTCGGTCAGCTTCCTGGAGATCCTCTTCCGCTCTCTGCGCGCCGACTCGCGAGTGCCCTGGCAGCAGTACTACACGCTCGCCCGCCAGACTTCGCGGAGATACGCCGAGAAGGGCATCCCGCTCGAGTCGGTGATGGAGGGTCTGGCCGTCTTCCGCCGCTCGGTGCTCGCCCGGGTCACAGAGGAGATGATCGGCAACGAACACGCCGAGGAGGTGTTGCTGCTCGCGCGGAGCAGGCTTGGCGACGTCGTCGAGCAACTCAACTCGAGCTTCATCTGGGGGTATCTCGACTTCACCGAGGCGCGGCATCACGCCCGGCAGACCGAGCTGCACGCGCTCTACCACATCGCCAGCGCGCTCGGGCGGTCCCTCGACGTGGCGGAGATCGCCGAGGTCGGCCTTCGCGAGACTCTGAAAGTCCTGCGCCTTCAGGCCGGCGCGGTGTGGACGCGTGAAGGCGCGCGGCTCATGCTGGCGAAGACCCTCGGCCTTCAGCCTGGCGAGGAGGAGGAGTTCGAATCCGGCCGATCAGGCGCGCGGGTGCGTGTGGTCGAGATTGCTTCCGGTCCCGCGGAGTCGCGCGTCGACCGCATCACCGGCGAATGGAGCGCCATCCGCGCCGAGCTGCGGACGAAGGGCGTCCTCCTCGGAGCCATGACTGTCGCGACCCGCCTGCCGCGAACCTTCGAGCCCAGCGACCTGGAGTTCGTCGCCGCGGTCGCCGACCAGATCGCGGTCGCTCTGGACCGCGCTCGGCAGCACACGAAAGAGGCGCGCACCGACTACCTCACCGGGCTCGCCAACCGGCCGGAGTTCGAGCGCGCGATCGACCGCGCTGTCGCATCCGCGCAGCGCCACAAGCGCCGTATCGCCTTCATGATGATCGACCTCGACAACCTGAAAGAGATCAATGACACGCACGGCCACCACGTCGGCGACGAGGCCATCCGCGTCCTGGCCCACGAGCTCCAGCGTGCGGTCCGCGCCACCGACACGTGCGGCCGGCTCGGCGGCGACGAGTTCGGTGTCGCCATGCCCGACGCGGACGAGCGCCACGCCAATGAGGTGGGCGCCCGCGTGCGCGCGTCGCTCGAGGAGCTCAACCGGATCTCCAAGGCGCCGGCACCGATCGAGTTCAGCATCGGGGTCGCAGCCTGGCGGCCGGGGATGGACTGGCAGTCGATGTACGAGCTGGCGGACAAGGCACTTTACGTGGACAAGCGGCGTCACCACGTCCACCGCAGGAAGGGCGGCCCCGGCCGGGCCCAGGGCGCGTCTGGCTAAGCGGGCCTCGGATCCCACTGTCTCTTTTCTCGGCCCGGAGTTCTTCGATCGCGACACGGTCACGGTCGCGCGCGAACTGCTGGGCAAGGTGCTTGTGCGCGAGATCGATGGCACCCGCTTGTGGGGCCGGCTGGTCGAGGTCGAGGCCTACCTCGGGCCGGACGACCTCGCCGCCCATTCACGCGGCGGGCGGCGGACACCTCGCACCGAGGTGATGTTCGGCGCGCCGGGGCACGCGTACGTGTACTTCACGTACGGCATGCACTGGTGCCTCAACTTCGTCACGCGGGAGGAAGGCGTGCCCCAAGCGGTATTGGTGCGCGCACTGGAGCCAGGCCCCGGCGTGGGCAGATGCGGCGGTCCAGGATTGGTGACGCGCGCGCTGGGCATCGACCGCGCCCTCAACGGCGTCAAGCTGCGGCCGCCCGATCTCTATGTGACTGATGACGCCGCGCCCAGGCAGCGCGTCTTTGTCACGCCAAGGATTGGTGTCCAGGGCACGGGCCGTTGGGAGAAGCGACTGTTGCGCTTCTGTGTCGACTCGCCCTACCTGTCGCGGCCGATCCCTAAAGCTCTACGGCCAACGTCCCGGCGTCGGCGCTAGCCGTTCCAGCTTTTCCCAGTCCGCGCGCACGGGGGCGAAGATGTCCAACACCGTCGCGCCCTCGGCGCCGGCAATGGCCTGGTGTGGAACATGGCTCGGGATCACGTAGCTGTCGCCGGCGTGCAGAACGCGCTTGTCGGAACCGACCCGGAATTCGATCGACCCCTTGACCACAAAACCAAGCTGTTCGTTCTCATGGTGGTGATCGGGAGACTTGGAGTGGGGCTCGAGGTCGACCAGCGCCATCGTTATGCGTTCACCGTTCACTGCGCGCGCGGTGAGCCCTTCAGCGAGGAAGATCGGTTGAAGGTCGCCGAACGCCGCGAACGTTTTCACTGGACCACCCGGTCGATGATCGTCGCGGTGCCCAGCCCGCCGCCGCAGCACATGGTCTCGAGGCCGTACCGAAGGTCGCGCCGCTCGAGCTCGTACAGCAGCCTGTTCATCAGGATCGCGCCCGAGGCTCCCAACGGATGCCCGACTGCGATGGCGCCGCCGTTCACGTTCGTCTTGTCCATATCCGCCCCCGTCTCCTTCTGCCACGCGAGCACGACCGATGCGAATGCCTCGTTGACCTCGAAGAGGTCGATGCTCTTCAGGTCGAGGCCGGCTTTTTTCAAGACAGCGGCGGTGCCCGGGATGGGGCCCTCGAGCATCAGGACCGGGTCTGTGCCCACCACCGCCTGCGCACGTATGCGAGCGCGCGGCTTCAGGCCCAGCTGCTTGGCCTTGTCCAGCGACATCAAGAGGACGGCCGCGGCGCCGTCGGAGATCTGGCTCGAGTTGCCCGCGGTGATCGAGTGCTCCGGATTGAACGCCGGCTGCAGAGCCGCGGTCGCCTCATAGCTGGCGTTCGCGCGGACGCCCTCGTCCTTGGAGAAGAGCTCGGTATGTCCGTTGCCCTCGACCGGCACGTCGACGGTCATGATCTGCGACGTGAAGTAGCCCTTCTCGGTGGCCTCCTGGGCGAGGCGATGGCTACGAACCCCGAACTCGTCCATCTGGCGCCGAGTGATTCCGTACTTTCGGGCCATCAGCTCGGCCGAGATTCCCTGCGGGACGAGGTCGTAGAGCTCCATCAGCTCCGGCGGAAACGGCGTCCCCGGAGAGACCGCGCTGGATCCCATCGGGACCCTGCTCATCGATTCCACGCCGCCCGCGATCGTGATGTCGCAAACGCCTGACTGGATGAGGTTGGCCGCGAAGTGGAGCGCCTGCTGGCTCGAGCCGCACTGGCGGTCGACGGTGGTCGCGGGCGTCGTGACCGGGAAGCCGGCGGTCAGCCACGCGTTGCGCGCGACGTTCAGCGATTGCTCGCCGACCTGGCTCACGCATCCGAAAACCACGTCTTCGACCTGCTCGGGTTCGATGCCCGAGCGGAGGACGATCTCTCTCAGCACGAGCGAGCCGAGGACGACCGGATGGATGTCCTTGAGCTTGCCGTTGCGACGTCCGATGGGGGCTCGGACGGCCTCGACGATCACGACTTCGCGCATGTTCAACGTCTCCTTCGTGCCTTGGTGCACCCGATTCTACGACCGCTCCCTAATCCCTCACGCGATGTGGTGTCAAGCCCCTAAACATTTGCCTGGCATGCGGATTTTCTTTTCTGTTGACGTGCCGTTAGTGCCCTGATAACTTTCGCGTCGCCCCAAGCGGCTGAGTACGGTAAACCTGAGGATACCGAACGTCGAGTAGGTGGAAGGTGCGGCGCAAGCCGTGGCTGGAAACCGAAAAACGCATAGGGTACTTCAGGGTAAACAGGAAGGTCTCTTGGGGCATCTCTTTTCCACAGG